>CAYQBW010000256.1:0-4584 GCA_964415725.1 uncultured Planctomycetia bacterium | reverse complement strand
CCTTCAGGGGACGCCGGCCGTGCCCGGAAACCTGCTGGCCCCCAGGGGAAACCGGCTCTTCCTCGTCCAGTTCCGGACCCAGCCTCTCCCCGCCTACGACCGGGCCTTGAAGGCCCTGGGCGTGGAACGGGAGGGCTTCCTTCCCGACCAGGCCTACCTGGTCAGGATGGCCCCTTCCCTGAAGGACAAGGTGGCGGCCCTTCCCTTCGTCCGCTGGACCGGACCCTACCACCCGGCCTTTCGCCTGGAGCCGGCCCTCCTGGAGTCCCTGGGCGAAGACGCCCTCCCGGCCAGGCCGCGCAAGTACAACCTGGTCCTTGTGGACCCCCGCGGGCGGGACCGGGTGGAGCTGGTCGCTTCCCTGGAAGCCATGGGCGCCAAGGTGGCCACGGCCCCCGAGGACAACATCCTGATCGAGGCCTGGCTCACCCCCTCCCAGCTCGTCCGGGCGGCCGCCCTGGATACGGTGAAATGGATCGACCGCTGGAGCAAGGGGGAGCTGGACATGGACCTCGCCCGCAAGCAGGGCGGGGCGGACTACATCGAGTTCAAGAAACCCTCCCATTACACGGGTAAGGGGATTCGGGGCATGATCATGGAAGGCATCTACGCGACCCACCCCGAGTTCGGCCCCACACCCTACCGGACCTGGCCCCTCGTCCTCCACGACGGAAGGGCCTCGGGCCACGGAACCGCCACCTTCGGCGAGGTCTTCGCCAAGGGCGTCAGGGCCAAGGCCAGGGGCCTTCTCCCCGACGGGCAGGGCATCTACTGCTATTTCTACTACGTCTACAACAACAACAGGCGCTACACCGTGGTGAAGGAGCTGACCGATCCCAACCTCAAGTATCGAGGCATGTTCCAGACCGCCTCCTGGGGCTACGCCCGGACCACCCTCTACACCTCCCGGTCCGCCGAGATGGACAAGATCATCTTCGATCTCGACCTTCCCATCACCCAGAGCCAGTCCAACGCCGGCGCCACGTCCAATCCCCGGATGTCCCGGCCCCAGGCCTGGGCCAAGAACATCATCTCCGTCGGCGGGGTCCGTCACTACAACACCCTGACCACGTCCGACGACCGGTGGGGCCGCAGCGGCAGCACCGGGCCCGCCTCGGACGGGAGGATCAAGCCCGATCTGTGCGCCTACTACGACTACATCTACACCACCGGATACAGCTCCTCGAGCTACACCTCGAGATTCGGCGGGACCTCCGGCGCCACTCCCATCGTGGCGGGCTACGTGGGGCTCTCCATCGAGCTCTACACCGACGGAGTCTTCGGCCACCCCATGCCGGGAGGCGCGGCCAGGCGCTTCGAGAACCGCCCCCACTTCTCCACAACCAAGGCCCTCATGATCAATACGGCCCGCCAATATCCCTTCCCCAATTACAAGGACTTCACCCGGTTCAACCAGGGCTGGGGATTCCCGAACGTCCAGGACATGTGGGACCTCCGCAACAAGATCCACGTGGTGAACGAATGGGACGTGCTCACCCTCCTGCAGTCCAAGGACTACTTCTTCTTCGTCAAGAAGGGCGAGCCCCGGTTCCGGGTCACCATGACCTTCCCGGACCCCGAGGCCAACCCCTCCTCCTCCAAGGCAAGGATCAACGACCTGGACCTCAAAGTGGCCGATCCCAACGGGGTGACCTACTGGGGCAACCACGGCCTCAAGTCGGGGAACTACAGCACCCCGGGCGGATCCCCCGACACGATCGACACCGTAGAGAACGTCTTCGTGAAATCCCCCGCGCCGGGAATCTGGCACGTCAAGGTCCGGGCGACCCAGGTCAACCAGGACGGCCACGTGGAAACCCCGGCCAAGGACGTGGATTACGCCCTCGTGGCGAGCGGGATCGCCTCCGGCCGGGACCGGACCCACATGACCCTGGATCTTTCCTCCAAGGGCATGGGCGACCTCAAGGCGGTGGTGAAAAACCTCCCCTCGGGATGGAAGGAAGGCTGGACCCTGCTCTCGCTTTCCACCAAGCTCCCCGCCGGCCTGGGTCCCTTCCTGGGCATCGAGGCCGACGGGCTCACGGCGGCCGTCCTGGTCCAGCCGGCCCAGGCGGGAAGCCTGCTCCACTTCAAGGCCACATCCAACCCGGCGCTCTTTCCCAACGCGCCCTTCCAGGTTCCCGCCGGCGTGCTCACGGCCCTCAAGGGAACCTCCCTGGACGGGGTGACCTTCGTGGTGGACGGGAGCGCCAACCTCTTGGACGTCTCCAACGCCTCGCGGGTGAAGTTCTGATCCCCTAGACGGGAGAACCAAGGGCCTCCCGGCTCCCCCGGGAGGCCCTTTTCTTTTCGCCCCCGCCGCCGAAAGGGTAGAATCTTCGCCCTTCTCCTCCGAAGAAAGGCCCCGAAAAGGAGCGACCCATGAAATTCTTCAAATGGCTTTTCACCTCCCTTTGGGTGGGATTCCAGGTGCTCACGGGCCAGCGGAAGGTGATGGCCTTGAAATCGGAGAAGCCCCCTGTCCCGCTGGTAGTCTTCCGGCCCTCCTCCCGGTTCCTGGTCTTCTGGCCCATGGTGCTCTTCACCTGGGCCATGGCGATCCTCATGGCCTACGTCCAGCACAAGGTGGCCGCCGGGGACTTCGTCATCCCCCATCCCTTCAAAGAACCCTGGGTCTACCTCCACAAGGGCACAGGCACGCCCATCTCGGCCTGGCTCAACCCCTACACCATGGGGGGCTGGTGGGCCGTGCTCCTTTGCTTTTCCGTCCTGGTCTTGCGGGTCCGGATGAAGGCGGCCCTCACCGTGGCCATCCTGGCGGCCATCCTGGCCTTCTACTTCTGGATGGACAAGATCGGCCAGTGGGCGCCCTTTCTGGCGACGATCCGCAAGCTCAAGGTCTACGGCAACTGGGGCATGTATACCATCCTGGCCGGAATCGCCACGGCCGACATCGTGGTCGTCTGGATCTACTCCCGCTTCCACTACTTCATCGCCACCCCCAACAAGGGCTTCCTCGTCTGGGGCGTCTACGCCTCGGAACGTCCCATCGAATACAGCGAATACGACCTCAACATCGACGTGGAGGACGTGGTGGAGCGGACCTTCGGCTTCGGCTCCTTCCGGCTCCGCCACAAGACCGACCCTTCGCTCACCATCGAGTTCCCCAATGTCTGGCGCATCGCCAAGAAGATGAGCCGGTTCAACGAACTCACCACGGAGTGGCGGGTCAAGGCCATCCACGTGGAGGAAAAGCCCAAGCCCTGAGGCTCCGCGGGCGTGGCCGCGCGGTTCATCCTCCCGGATCGAAGGGCCTCCTCCACGAGGCCCGCGTTCCCCTTTCCGCAACTTTTCTTGCCTCCAAGCTGACGCTGCGGTTCCATCCCGGGGGCGAAAGGCTGATGGTGGACGAGATCACCCTCCTGGGGTCCCGGCCTTGACACCCTTCCCAGGGGCGGGCCACCCTTCCCGCCCATGAACGTCTACGCCTGGATCGTGCTCTCCGCCATCCTCCTGGACCTCCTCCTCCAGGGGGCCGTCTCCTACCTGAACCTCCGGACCCTCCAGGGCGGCCCGCCGCCCGAGGTGGCCGACCTCTACGGCGGGGAGAAGTGGAAGAGAACCCGGGAATACCTGGCCGCCCGCCTCCGGCTGGGCTGGGCTGAACAGATCTTCGACACGGCCCTTCTCCTGGCCTTCTGGTTTCTCAAAGGCTTTCCCGCCCTGGACCGGGCCGCCCCATCTTTTGGGTTGGGTGAAGTCGGGAAGGGCCTCTCCTTTCTTTCGATCCTCCTTCTCGGCAAGGCCGTCCTCGATCTTCCCTTCCAGGCTTGGAGAACCTTCGTCGTGGAGGAGCGCTTCGGTTTCAACCGGACCACGCCGAAGACCTTCCTCCTGGACCGCCTCAAGGGCCTGCTTCTTTTCGCCCTTCTGGGCCTCCCCCTGATGGCGGGGATCCTGGCCTTCTTCCTCTACGCCGGAAAGTGGGCCTGGCTCCTTTGCTGGGGCGCCGTCACCCTCTTCTCGCTCTTCGTCCAGTACATCGCCCCCACCTGGATCTTCCCCCCCTTCAACAAGTTCACCCCCATGGAGAAAGGCCCCCCGGAGGAGAAGATCCCGGCCTACCCCCAAAGGATCGGCCTTCCCCTCCAGGGAATCTTCGTGGCCGACGGCTCCCGCCGCTCCGGCAAGGCCAACGCCTTCTTCACGGGTTTCGGAAAGAACAAGAGGATCGTGCTCTTCGACACCCTCCTCCAGAAACACACCGAAGAAGAAGTCCTGGCCGTCCTGGCCCACGAGATGGGCCACTACAAGAAAAAACACGTCCTCAAGGGAACCCTGCTCGGGATCCTCCACGCGGGCATCCTGCTCTTCCTCCTCTCGCTCTTCCTCCTCGGCCCCGGGCTCCACCGGGCCTTCTTCATGGAGCGGATCACCGTGCACGGGGCGCTCGTCTTCTTCGGCCTCCTCTACGCCCCGGCGGAACTTCTCCTCTCCCTTTTCTTCAACAAGCTCTCCCGCCTCCACGAATACGAGGCCGACCGCTTCGCCAAGGAGACCCTCGGCACCCCCGAGCCCCTCGCCTCGGCGCTGAAAAAATTATCCGCCGACCACCTCTCCCAC
>CAYQBW010000255.1:0-4999 GCA_964415725.1 uncultured Planctomycetia bacterium | reverse complement strand
CTCCAAGGTACCCCTCAAATACGAAGGCCTGGCCCCCTGGGAAGTCTGGGTCTCCGAGGCCCAGGAGAGGATGGTCATGGCCGTTCCCCCCGAGCGCCTGGAAGAGATCCTGGAAGTCTTCCGGGCCGAGGAGGTGGAGGCCGTTCCCCTGGGGACCTTCGGCGGGGGCAGGCTGGTCCTCACCTGGGAAGAGAAGGTGGTGGCCGACTTGGACCTGGGTTTCCTCCACCACGGTCTCCCCAGGTTCCACGCGGCCGCCGTGAAGCCGAGGCCCAGGCTGGAGCCTGAAAGCCTTCCCCCCAGGGAGGAGCTCCGCCTGGGGCCCGCCCTGGCCCGGGTCCTCTCCGATTTCAACGTGGCCTCCAAGGAGTGGGTGATCCGGCAATACGACCACGAAGTCCAGGCCGGAAGCGCAGGGAAGCCTTTTTGCGGGAGAGAGGAACGGGGCCCTTCGGACGGGGCCGTTTGCGCCCCCCTGCTCGGCGTTCCCAAGGGGTTCGCCCTGGGCCACGGCCTGGCCCCCCGGGTGGGCAGGATCGATCCCCGCGCCGCCGCCGCCCTGGCCGTGGACGAAGCGGTCCGCAACGTGGCCGCCCTGGGGGCCGATCCCGAGAGGATCGCCCTGCTGGACAATTTCTGCTGGGGAAATCCCAGGGACCCGGAACAGATGGGCTCCCTGGTGGAGGCCTGCCTGGGATGCTCCGAGGCGGCCCGGGCCTTCGGCGCCCCCTTCATCTCCGGCAAGGACTCCCTGAACAACGAGTTCCGGGGCAAGGACGGGAAGATCCACTCCATCCCCGGAACGCTCCTGATTACGGCTCTGGGGATCGTCCCGGATCTTTCCATGGCGGTTGGGACGGACTGGAAGCAGCCGGGGGACGAGATCTGGATCCTGGGGTCCACCTGCCCCGAGATGGGAGGCTCCGTCTACCTGCGGACCCTGGGATTCCTGGGCGACAAGGCTCCCAGGCCGAGGGCGGAGGAGACGAAGAGGACCGTCCGGCGCCTCCACCGCGCCCTGGAGAATGGATGGATCCGGGCCGTGCACGACCTTTCCGAGGGGGGCCTGGGGGCGGCCCTGGCCGAGTCCTGTTTCGGCTCGGGCCTGGGGGCCCAGGTGGACCTCTCCCTTCTCCCCCTGGAAGGGGAAATCTCAAGGGAGGACGTCCTGCTCTTTTCGGAAACGCCGGGCCGTTTCCTCCTGGAGGTAAAGGCCGGCGCCGAAGAAGAGCTCTCGGAGACCTTCCGGGGGATTCCCTTTGCCGGAATCGGACGGGTCCTGGAAGAACCGCGCCTGGCCGTCCGCGGCCTTCCCGGGGGGCCTTCCCTGGAGGAGGAGATCGCCGTCCTGGAAGAAGCCTGGCGGCGGCCCCTGGCAATGGAGGACGAAACCCATGGCTAGACCCCCCTTCCTTGTCCTTCGGGCGGCCGGGACCAATTGCGAGATCGAGACCGCCTGGGCCCTGGAGAGGAGCGGCGCCGAGCCCCGGACGATCCACGTGGGCCGGCTCCTGGAAAAGCCGGACCTCCTTCATGAGGTCCGGGGCCTGGTGATCCCCGGGGGGTTCAGCTACGGCGACGACATCGCCGCGGGCCGGATCCTGGCGAACCAGCTCAAGCACCACCTGGCCCCGGCCCTGGCGGAATTCGTGGAGAGGGGCGGCCTGGTTCTAGGGATCTGCAACGGGTTCCAGGTCCTGGTCAAGACGGGCCTCCTCCCGGGCCGCTACCTTCCCAGGTTCGTCCAGGAAGTGACCCTGGGGTGGAACGACTCCAACCACTACGAATGCCGCTGGGTCTACCTGGAGTGCCTGCCCTCCAAGTGCCGTTTTCTCCCCCCGGAAGGAACGGTGCTCCGTTTCCCCGTGGCCCACGCCGAGGGAAAGCTCCTTCCCGGGAAGGAGGGGGACGAGAAGGCCCTGGAGAGGGAGGGGCTCGCGCCCTTGCGGTATGTCACCCCTTCCGGGAAAAGCCCGGCCCCCTTTCCCTGGAACCCCAACGGTTCCGCCGGCGGCATCGCCGCCCTCACCGATCCGTCCGGCCGGATTCTCGGCATGATGCCCCACCCGGAGCGGGCCATGCTCCCCTGGCACGTCCCCGGGGGAGGCCGGCCCCAGGGAGGGGAGATCTTCCGCAGGATGGTCGCCCTGGCGGCGGGGTAGAACTCAGATCCAGTGGAAGACGTCCTTCACGAGAATCAAGGCGGCTACGCCCAAAAGGACGTACCCGAAGACGATCTTCACGCCCTTGGACTTGAGCTTCCCCGCCATGAGCCTGGACCCCAGCTGGCTCCCGGCGAAGACGGCCAGGACGCAGCCGATCCAGATCGCCCACCTGGGGCGGGCGGCCGTGGCGATGTGGGAGACGAAGCTGGAGGTGCCTGAACAGGTCACCACGAAGGCCGATGTGGCCGCGGCCGCCTTGGCTTCCAGCCCGGAAATGTAGAGGAGGGGGACCACGAAGGATCCCCCGCCCCGGCCGAGCATGCCCGCCACGATTCCGAGCCCGGACCCGGCGGAAAGGCCCAGGACCAGCTTTCCCCGGGGAGAGAGTTGCTTTCTGGGCTTCCAGCCGGAAAGCATGAGCAGGGCCGCCGAGGCGGTGAAAACGGCGAAAAAGGCGAGCAAGGGCTTGGTGGGGAGGCTCACGTTGATCCAGACCCCAAGGGGGGCGAAGAGGATCATGGTCACCGCGAAGGGGAGGGCCACCCTCCAGGCGATCATCTTCTTTCGGAAATAGGTAAACGCAGCGGAGCCGCTGTTTACCACGTTGAGCAGCATGCCCAGGGGAACGGCCTCGGTCTTGAAGTCCATTCCCAGCCAGAAAAGGAGGGGGATGTAGAGCTGGGACCCCCCCATCCCGAGCATGGAGAAGACGAAGGCGATGACAAAGAAGATGGGGATGGTCCAGAAAAGAGGGTCCATGGCGCTCCTTCGCGGGCTCGAGGCCTATTCCTCCCCGGCTTTCCGGGCGCGGGCGAGGATCTTCCCGGGCTTCAATTCCTCCACCAGGTCGTGGTAGCCCGAGGCGAGAAAACGAACGTTCTTCCATCCCAGGGACTGGAGGTAGGCGTAAGCGATGGCCGACCTGGTTCCAACGGAACAGAAGGTGGCCACCAGCTTGTCCCTGGGAACCTCTTCGCGCCGGCGGGGAAGTTCGTTCAGGGGAATATGCAAGGCCCCGGGGAAGCTGAGGAGGGCCGCTTCCTCGGGAGTCCTCACGTCCAGAAGCACGGCTTTCCCCCGCTCCCGTTCCTCCAGGAAGGCCGCAGGCGAGACCTTGTGGCGGCCCTGTGAGAAACAGGCGAAATCGCACCCTTCCAGCCATCGGTCCATTGGGTTTTCCATGGTGGTTCTCCTGTCTTTTTCATTCTCACTTTCAAATCCTTCGAAATAAAGGAGAATTTCGTCTTCTCCGGCCCCGGGGCCCTTCCCCAAGTTCCCTTCCTCCCCCAGCCGATGATTCCCCCGGGAGGCCGGGGACATGGGAGAAGGAAAAGGAAGAGTCCGCCTCCAGGAGGAACTCTTTTCAGCCTGGGAAGGGGAACTCCGGGCCCTGGGCCTGGAGGGAGGGGCGGCCCTTGCCGGGAGGAAGAAGGCTTTCCGGGAAGAGATTTCCGCTTTCCCCCCCCCCAGGAAGGGCGACCTCGGGAAGTTGGCCCGGAAAGCACGCTCCGCGGGAGCCGTGCTGGTGGGCGACTACCACACCCTCCCCCGGGCCCAGCGGGCGGCGGGGAGGATCCTCTCGGTTCTGGTCCGCCAAGGCGCATCTCCCCTGCTTTTCCTGGAATGTTTCTCCCGGGGGGACGAGAGGGTTCTCCAGGCATGGAACCGGCGGAGAATCGGCCTGGAGCGGCTCCGGAGGGAGACCCGTTTCGACGAGGCCTGGGGATTTCCCTGGGAAGGATACGCCGAGCTCATCTCCCGGGCCCGGCGCCTGGGCGTTCCGGTTCACCCCCTGGAGAAAAACCGGGAACTCCGGGGGATGAAGCGCCGGGAGAGGGCCATGGCCGAGCTGGTGGACCGGGCGGCCCGCACCCGGCCGGGAAGGCTTCCCTTCCTCCTGGTGGGGGACTTGCACCTGGCCCGCGCGGGCCTTCCTTCCCTCCTGGCGCGCCTGGGGAGGTCCCCTTTCCGGGTCTTCCAGAACCTGGAAATCCTCTACTGGAGGCTCGCCGGGGAAAAAGACCTGCGCAGGGAGGCATGGCTGGAGCTGGGGGAGGACACCTGGTGCCTCCTGGAGACCCATCCCTTGTGGAAACTCCAATCCACCTTCGCCTGGCTCGAAGGAGGGGCCCTTTCCGAGGGAACGGGGCCGGACCCGGACCTTTCCGAAAAAGCCTTGGAACTGGCAGGCGCTCTTTCCCGCTGGCTCCGGGTTCCCCTTCCGGGAGACCGGGCGCCCCAGGTCTTCACGGGAGACCCCCTTTCCTTCCTGGACCTCCTGGAAGGAACCAGCCCTTCCACCCAGGCTCCCCGGGCCTTTTTCCGGGAGTTGCGAGCCTCCCGCCTCTTTCTTCCCCCTGGAAAGGACCTGGTCTACCTGGCCTCCCCCACCCTGAATTCCCTGGCCGAAGGGGCTTCCCGTTGGCTCCGGAGGGCCCACCGGGAAGGCCGGGAACGACCGGGCTCCAGCCCGGTTTCCTCCTTCCTGGAAGGAACCCTGGCCCATGCCCTGGGATGGGTGGGCTCCCTCCTCTTCAACCCTTTCCGTGTTCCTCCCCACTCCCCCTCAGGCCTCCCGGAGATCTGGTCCTTCCTGGACGGGTCCGGAAAGGGCTTCCAGGCCTTGGAGGAAAGGATCCGGAAGGTAAAGAAAGGAGACCGTCCCCTCCTTGCCCGAAGGCTCGGGGAACGTCTGGGAAGCGCCCTTTTCGGGGCGCTCGAGGGGGAGCGTCTTCCCTGGAAAGTCCTGGGAGAAACCTTTCTCGCCCCCCCCATGGGGCCGGCCGGGACCTTCCGCCTTCTCTCGGGCCTCGTTCAGCCCCGCCGGGTCAGGG
>CAYQBW010000254.1:0-5003 GCA_964415725.1 uncultured Planctomycetia bacterium | reverse complement strand
ACCCCAAGGTGGAGGAGGCCATCAAGGTGGTGGCCGATTCCCCCCGGGTGCGGCGCAAACTCCGGGCTCTCCAGAGGAAGGAGGCCGAAAAGGGCCCCCTCGTGGCGGAAGGGCGGGACATGGGAAGCGTGGTCTTCCCCGACGGGGCCTTCAAGTTCTACCTGGACGCCTCCCCGGAGGTGCGGGCCCGGAGGCGGTGGGAGGACTTCCGCAGGCAGGGCAAGGAGATCTCCCTGGAGGAAGTGCGGGCCGGGTTGGAGGCCCGGGACAAGGCGGACCGGGAGCGGAAGGACGGGGCCCTGGTGCGCCCGCCCGACGCGGTTCTTCTGGACACCACGAACATGTCCCTCCAGGAGGTGGTGGACCGGGTGGTGGAACGGGTCCGGCAGGGCCTGGAAGGAAAGAAAGAAGAGGAGGAGGAGGGGGAGCTCCCCAAAGATCCCCTCCACGTGGTGCGCCCTCTCTATTTCATCGGCTGGTATCTCACCAAGTCCTTTCTTTCCACGTACTTGGATTTCAAAGTGGAGGGAGACTGGCACATTCCGAGCCGGGGAGGCGTCCTGCTTGTCTCCAATCACCAGAGCCACTTGGACCCGCCCATCCTTGGCTCCATCACCAGGCGGCCCGTGCACTTCCTGGCCCGCCGGACCCTGACCCAGTCCCAGTTTATGCGTTTCGTCTTCTGGTTCTGCGGGATCGTGCCCGTGGAACGGGACGGAAGGGACTTGAAGAGCTTCCGGGCGGCCCTGGGCCTTCTCCAAAGGGGGGAGGTGGTGGGGCTCTTTCCCGAAGGGACCCGGACCCACGACGGGAAGGTCCAGGCCTTCAAGCGGGGGAGCGAGCTTCTGGCCAGGAAGGCGGGGGTCCCCATCGTTCCCATCGGGATCGCCGGGGCCTACCAGGTCTGGCCCCGCCACAGGAAACTGCCCAGGCGGGGGAACGTACGGGTCCAGGTGGGGCGCCCCATTCCCCCGGAAGTGTTGGCCCGCCCCGATTTCGACCTGCGGGCCCAGGTGGTCCGCCTCGTGGAGGAAGGGGAGAAAAAGATAAAGAAAGGGGCTTTCCCCCCAGGACCGGGCTAGCCCGGCCCCTTTCCAGGTGCTATCTTGTCCGCCCTTCTTTCCCGCCGGCGTAGGCGGGAGGTTTGTTTTTATTGTCCCTTTTCATCTTTTGGTTATCCCCCGTTGGGGGGGCCGCGGGGGCGCTCCCGCGGCGGAGGAATTCGTTCATGTCGGTCAAGGACAAGCTGAAGAAATTCGACATCGATCCCGAAGAGTTGCAACGCCAGGTAGACGAGGCCCTGGGAGCGGACGGCACGGCCCAGCTCGAGAAGGCGGCCGAGAGTTCGGTGGGCCGCTTCGAACCCCACACCATCCTCAGGGGCAAGGTCGTGAGGGTCCTGGAGAACGACGTGGTCGTGGACGTGGGCTACAAGTCCGAGGGGCTCATCCCCATCCAGGAATTCGAGAACCCCGAGGCCCTCAAGCCCGGCGACGAGTTCGACGTCCTGCTGCTCAGCATCGAGGACTCCGAGGGCTTCATCGTCCTCTCCAAGCGTGAGGCCGACCGGGCCCGCGTGGAGGAATACGTCTTCTCGCACTACAAGGAGGGCGACGACGTCAAGGGCATCGTGGCCCGCAAGATCAAGGGCGGCCTTCTCGTGCGCATCCCCGTTCCCGAGGAGCTGGGGAGCGTTCCCTTCCACGCCTTCCTCCCCGCCTCCCAGGTCAATATCCGCAGGAGCGGAGACGTGGCCGAGTGGATCGGCAAGGAGATCGAGGCCAGGATCATCAAGTTGGATCCGGAACGCCGGAACATGGTCGTCTCCAGGCGGAAGCTCCTCGAGGAGGAGAGGGCCGCCAAGAAGGAGAAGCTCCTGGCCGAGCTGGAAGAGGGCCAGATCCGCAAAGGCGTGGTGAAGAACATCGCCGATTTCGGCGTCTTCGTGGACCTGGGCGGCCTGGACGGGCTCCTGCACATCACCGACATGTCCTGGGGCCGGATCAACCATCCCTCGGAGATGGTGAAGATCGACGACGAGATCGAGGTGAAGGTCCTTCGGGTGGACAAGGAGAGGGAGAGGGTGGCCCTGGGGCTCAAGCAGAAGGCCGAGAGCCCCTGGGAGAGGATCGAGGAGAAATACCCCGTGGGCAGCAAGGTGCGGGGCACCGTGGTGAACATCATGAACTACGGAGCCTTCGTGAAGCTCGAAGACGGGGTGGAGGGCCTGGTCCACGTCTCCGAAATGTCCTGGACCCGCCGGGTGAACCATCCCAGCGAGGTGGTCCAGGTGGGGGACGAGGTGGAAGTGATGGTCCTGGACATCAACAAGGAGAAGCAGGAGATCAGCCTCGGCATGAAGCAGACAGAGGTGAATCCCTGGGACCTGGTGGAGGAGAAATACCCAGTCGGGACCGTGCTGCGCGGCCGCGTCCGGAATCTCACCAGTTACGGGTGCTTCGTGGAACTCGAGGAAGGCATCGACGGTCTGCTCCACATCTCCGACATGTCCTGGACCAAGAAGGTGACCCACCCCTCGGAGGTGGTGAAGAAGGGAGACCTGGTGGAGTGCGTGGTCCTTGCCGTGGACAAGGAGAAGCGGCGCATCTCTCTCGGCCTCAAGCAGCTCCAGCCCGATCCCTGGCAGGACGAGATTCCCGCCAAGTATCACATCGGCGACACCCTTCCCGGCAAGGTGACGAAGATCACCAATTTCGGCGTCTTCGTGGAGCTTGAGGAGGACCTGGAAGGCCTCCTGCACGTCTCGGAACTCTCGGACCACAAGGTGGAGGATCCCGAGGAGGTGGTGAAGGTGGGCCAGAAGATCGAGGTCCGGATCATCAAGATCGACCCGGACGAGAGGAAGATCGGCCTTACCTTGATCTCCACGGACTTCGAGACGGGCGCCGAGGAGGAGGAGAAGAAGGAGGGGAAGGCCGAGGAGAAGAAGGCCCTTCCCGAGAGGCGCCCCATGGAGACCCTGCTGGGCTCACAGCTCAAGGCCCACGCGGAGCGGCTCAAGGAGGTGGAGCAGCAGGGCGGTTCCGCGGAGGAGGAGCCTTCCGGGGAAGCCCAGGCGGAGGCTCCCTCCCAGGCCGGCGGAGAGACGGCGGCCCCCGCAGGGGAGGAGGCTTCCGGCGGGGCCGCCCCGGAAAAGGCGGAGGATTCCGCTCCCCAGGCTTCTTCAGGGGAGGAAATTCCTTCCGGGGAAACGCCCCCTTCGGGCGGGGAGGAACAGGAGCCCGAAAAGAAGGAAGGCGAGTAATCCGGGGAGGCGGAACCAAGCCATGGGAAGATCGAGGGCCCCGCGTTTCCAGGTCAGGCGGCGCGGGGCCCTTTTCTTTGCGGCCTTTCCCCTCCTTCTTCTTTCCGGCTCCTGCGGCGGTCCCTCGGAGGGGGAAGGCCCGGCCGCGCCCGGCGCCGCGCCCATCGTGATCTCCCGGAAGAATTCCTCCCAGGTGGATCCCCTGGTGGCTTCCTGGTGGACCAGTTTCTTCCGCCAATGCCAGGATGCGGTCCGGGGGAAGGACCCGGACCACTTGGAGTCCCTCCTGAAATCGGTGGAGGGCAGGAATCCTCCTTCCTGGGCCGCCGATTCCCTGGCCCGGTTTCACGCCCTGCTGAGAGGTATGAAGCTCGTGAAGGAGGGAAAGGTCCGGGCCCGCTTCGCCCTGGGACACAGGGATTTCAAGGAAGGGGATCTCGTCTTTTTCGGCCTCAGGCTGGAAAACCACGAAGACGGCCCCCTGGCCCTTCCCGCGCCGGGCACCAAGGGGATCCTTCAGGCCAGGCTCCGGGTCCTGGACTACGGAGTCTTCGGGGAGAGGTGGGAGTCCAAGCGCCCCTTGAACCTTCCCCTGGACAAGCCCATCGCCCTGGGCCCGGGGGAGGCGAAGTTCGAGGGGTTCCAGCCCTTTCACGCCTCCCTGCCCAGGGGGGCGGTCATGCGGGCGGTCCTCTTCGAGGGGAACCTTCTTCTCGGGTCGATCCTGGTCAAGGGCGAACTCCTCCCGCTCAAGTCCCTTCCCGCCCAGCCCACGGAGATGCGGGTCTTCCCCAAGGGCTACGAGCCCATCGCCCGCAAACCCTTCCTGACCTTGAAGAGGGCCCTGGAACTCGGGGACCCAAGGCACTTCCCCCATATCTTCCTCTCCGCCGTATTCATGCCCCCCGCCCTGGAGGAGAAGGCCAGGGCCCTCCTGCAAGACGCCGCCCGAAAACACCAGGACCGGGACCTGGGCCGGGTGGCCGAGGCAGCCCTGAAGATGCTGGCGGAAAAGAAGTAAAAGGACTTTTGTGGGGTTCGTCGCTGATTCTTCGGGGCGAACCCCATTGAAAGGCCCACAGCCTTTGTCTTCCCTGACAAACCCCCACCAAAGCACAAGAAAAAACCTGGCCTGGGTTATAGTGATTGCGGAGGCCCCTCTATCTCCCCCGGGGGTTGGGCTTCACCCGGTCGGCCCACCTGGCAGGCTCTTCGTGGCGGATCTTCTTCCACTTTTCGGAGTAGTGGAAGTGGCCGTGGGTCTGGCGTTCCGTGTCGTGGCAGTCGAAGCAGTGGGCGCCTCCGTCGTCGGCCCTGTCGATGGCCTTTTCGGGATCCCGGGGGTCGCGCATCATCCGCATTACATGTTCCCTCCCGGGGCCGTGGCAGACTTCGCATCCTACGTTCAGAAGGTCCGGAGTTCTTTCGGGGCCCTGGAATCCCGTGGCGATCCCGAAACCGACCACGTGGCAGGAGACGCATTCCGGCGAGAGGGTGATGGGCCAGCCCCGGGCTTCCTCGTCTTCTTCCAGGGACCGCCAGGCACGGGCGTGGAGGCTTTTCTTCCAGGCCCGGGCCGAGGCCTCGTGGCAGGGGAAGCAGGCCCGGCTTCCCGTGTATCCGCCCCATCGGACCGGCGCGGGCCGGGCCAGGGCCTGGGCCAGGGCCAGGCCCTCGGCCAGCGCGCAGCGCATGGCCGTGATGAGTTCCCCCATGGCTGCATCTGGCGTGATGGCGC
>CAYQBW010000253.1:0-5004 GCA_964415725.1 uncultured Planctomycetia bacterium | reverse complement strand
GCCGAACCATTGTAGGTAGCTAGTTAGGACTAACTAACCAGCCTCGAGAAAGGTCGCCCCGTGTCCAGCCGCCGCGAAGAAGTGCTCCAGAAGGCCATGGAGGTCATCGTCGAAGAAGGCCTCGCCCGTCTCACCATGAAACGAGTGGCCCAGAAGATGGGCTTCTCCGAGCCCGCCATGTATCGCCACTTCAAGGACAAGCAGGACCTGATGAGGGGAATGATCCGCCGGGTCCGGGAGAGGTTCTTCCAGATCGTGGACCAGGCCGACCCCCAGGCCCCTCCCCGGCAGTTCCTGGAACAGACCCTGTGCGGCCTCATGAGATACCTGGAGGAAGTCAACGGGGTCACGATCCTCTTTCTGTCGGATTCCACCTACAACCGTGACGAATCCCTCCGGGAGGAACTCCTGGACTGGTTCCACGGAATGGTGAACCGCTTCACATTCTTCCTGGAAGGCGCCAAGTCCCGGGGGGAGACCAGGCCGGACCTACCCATTCGCGGCGCCGCCCTTTCCATCGTCGGGGCCATTCAGTGCCTCACGATTCGTTTTGTATTAGGTGGGGGGAAACTCTCCATCACCGAACCTTGCAAGGAAGTCGTGGATTTTCTTTCCCTGGGAGTCTCGGGATGAAAGCCTTCTTGAAAACGCTCGTAAAATTCTTCTTCGTGATCGTCGTGGGGGCGGCCCTGGCCGTGGGCGGCTACAAGCTCGTGAAGCTCCGCAAGAAACAGCTCGCCTCCATCCGGATCGCCCCGGTCCGCTCCGTTCCGGTGGAGACGGGCAGGGTGCGCTCCGGCGAATTCGTTCTCTGGAGGCCGTACATAGGCCACCTGGAATCCAACCGGCAGGCCCTGGTGAAGGCCCGGGTCTCCGGGACCGTTTCCAGGATCCTGAAACGTGAAGGCCAAGAAGTAAAAGCCGGCGAGCCCCTGGTGGAGCTGGAAGGAACTCCCGACAAACCCATGGGCTCGCGCCTGGCCCTGGTGGAGACCATCCGCCGCCAGAAAGAGGCCATCCAGGACACCGAGAAAACCCGGGAAAACCTCCTCTCCATCCTGAAACGGACCCGGGACCTCTTCGAGAAGAAGATGGCCTCCCTGGACCAGGTTCAGCTCCTGGAGAACCAGGTTGCCGCCGCACGGGCCAGGATCGCCGACCTGAAAAGGGGACTCGCCTCGTTCGAGGAGAAGCTCTCCTTCTATACCGTCCCGGCCCTTTTCGACGGGGTCGTCTCCCGGGTCAAGGTCAACCTGGGCGACGTGGTCATGCCTTCCCAGCCCATCCTGGAACTGGAGGACCCATCGCCGTGCAAGGTCCGGACCACTGTATCCACCGAAGACCTTCGGCTCCTCTCCATCGGCGCCCCCGTCCGGGTCCGGTTCGAGGGAAAAACCATTTCTGCCAAGATCACCAGGATCTACCCCTCGGCCCGGGACCTGGGTGTGGGCACAGTGGAAGCGGCCCTTCCCGAGCCGCCCTTCGGCCTGCCCCTGGGCGCCACGGTGGCCATCGACATACCGGTCAAACGGATCCCCCACACCCTGGCGGCCCCCATGGGGTGCGTCCTCGTCGGGCCGAAGCTCAGCACGGTCTTCAAGATCGTGGAAGGCAAGGCCCAGGTGGCCCGGGTGAAGATCCTGGCCTCCTCGCCCGAGGAATTCGCCCTCCAGGGCGACGACCTCAAACCCGGCGACCTGCTCGTGAAAGGAAGCGACTCCCTTCTCATGCGCCTGGCCGGCGGCACGGCGGTGACTCCCGTTGGAGAGAACCATGACTGAGGAAAAGAGGGACTTCGTAGGGTTCGTCTTCAGGAATCCCTACCTCGTGATCGTCCTCTCCCTTCTGGCCCTGGTGATGGGCTACTACGGGAGCTACGCCATCAAGACGGATCTCTTCCCGGACGTCAACCGCCCCACCGTGGCCGTCCTCGTGATGGAGCCCGGCGCCTCGGCCAAGGACGTGGCCGAATACGTGGCCCGCCCCATCGAGCGCCAGTGCAACGCCTTGAGCGACATCCGGAAGGTCTCGTCGGTGAGCAAGGACGAGATCGCCGTCGTGACCGCCGAGTTCCAGTATGGAAAGGATCTCCAGGCGGCGGTCACGGACGTGATGACGGCCATCCAGAAGACCCAGTCCAAGCTCCCCCGGGACATCCTTCCGCCCCAGGTCTTCAAGATCGGGGATTTCACCAACCCGGTGCTGACCCTGGCAGTCCAGCCTGCGAAGGGGAGCCAGTACGACCTGGCCCTGGTCAGGCAGATGGCGGACAACGACCTCAAGGACGCCCTCCTTGCCATCCCGGAAGTTTCCGACGCCGAGGTTTTCGGGGGCTACGTGCGGGAACTCTCCATCCAGGTGGACCCGGTCAGGCTGGCCAAGCTCCGCCTCCCCCTCCAGGCCGTCATCCACGCGATCCAGGCCAACAACCTGGACATCCCCGAGGGGTTTCTCCTCAATCCCCAATCCCAGGTCATCCTCAAGACCAAGGGCGAACTCCGGCACATCCGGCAGTTGGCCGACCTTCCCATCGCCTACAAGGGAAGGGTGATCCACCTGCGGGACGTGGCGGTGGTGAAGAACACCGTGGCCGACAGGTTCTCGGCCTTCCACTGGAACGGCAAGCCTGCGATCGCCATCAACATCACCCGCCACGAGGACACCAACACGGTGGACACGATCAACGCGGTCAAGCGCCACCTCCCGGACCTGCGGAAGCGCTTCCCCCAGCTTGCAATCCACATCGCCGACACCCAGGAGCGGATCATCAACCTCTCCGTCTCCAACCTAAAGGACTCCCTCAGGGACGCGATCGTCTTCACGGTCCTCGTGATCTTCCTGATGATCGCCGACCTGCGGTCGGCCCTGATCACGGGCATTTCCATCCCTTTCACGTATTTCCTGACCTTCGCGATCATGCTGCTGGCGGGCATGCAGTTCAACATGGTCACCCTGACCGCGGTGATCCTGGCGGTGGGGATGCTCGTGGACGACGCCATCGTGGTGGTGGAAAATATCGACAGGCGCTACAAGGAGGAAGGAGGAGACCTCAGGGAGGTCTCCAAGTCGGCCACGCGCGAGATCATGCTCGCCGTCTTCTCAGGCACTTTCTCCACCGTGGTGGTGCTGATCCCCATCATGTTCGTGGGGGGGTTCGTGCAGAGGGTGCTCAGGCCCCTGACGACCACGTTGAGCATCGCCCTGATCTCCTCCTACGTGGTCTCCATCACGCTGATCCCCCTTCTGGCGCCATGGATCATCAAGAGCACGGGAAAGAAAGAATATCTTGTCATCCGGATCCTCAACTGGATCGCCCGGATCTTCCAGGTCCAGTTCGTGAACCGGCTGAGGGATTTCTTCATCGGCACCTTCGAGTTCGTCCACCGGTTCAAGTGGATCTTTCTCCCGGCGCTCTTCGTCCTCCTTCCCCTCTCCATGAAGCAGATGAAAGTCGTCGGGCGGGACCTGATGCCCCCCATGGACACGGGCATCATCAAGATCCGGGTGGAAACCGAGTCGGACTCCTCCATCGAGAGGACCGAGGCGGTGCTTTCGGAGATCGAGAAGAGAATCCTCGAGGAAAAAGGTCTCATCTCGGAACTCGGCTACATCGGGTCCGAGCCGGGGCTGATCACCTTCGGCAAGGGCAGAACCCCCCAGCAGATTGATTTTACGGTCAACTTGGTGGACCGTTTCCACAGGAAGAAGAAGATCTGGGAGATCGAGGACCGGCTCCGCGACGCCATCCGGGCCATGCCGGGGGTCAAATACGCCGACGTCTACGACTTCGGGGCCACCCCGCTTTCGAGCATCTCCTCCACGGTGGACGTGGAGATCGCCGGCAACGATTTCGCGGCCCTGGACCGGGCGGCCGAAAAGGTGGCCGAGGAACTCATCAAGCGGCCGGGATTCAAGTCCGTGAGCCGCACGTGGAAGATGGACCGGGAGGAATACCATCTCTTCTTCGACCGGCAGAAATGCGCCCGCTTCGGGCTCACGCCCATGGACGTGTCAGCCCAGCTGGGGACCGCGGTCAAGGGCCGGCCGATCAGCGTGTTCAGGATCTTCAACCAGGACGGGGTGCGGATCCGGTTCCGGTATGATTCCGGCCGGAGGGACCGGATCGACAAGATCATGACCACCGAAATCCTGACTCCCAGGGGGTTCTACGTGCCTCTTCGGGAGCTGGCCCGGGTGAAGAAGGTCTACGTCCCGACGGTGATCACCAGGGACAAGCTCAACTACACGGCCAATGTGCACGGCTACCGGGCCACCGCGCCCGTCACCTTCCTTTTCAACCAGAGGAACATCGCCGTGAAGAAGGCCAAGGTCTCCCCTGTTTTGCGGGTCTCCGAGGAAGGGGAGATGGCCCAGATGAAGGAGTCCTTCGGGAGGCTCGGGAAGGTCCTCATCCTCTCCCTTCTTTTCCTCTATCTCACCTTCGTGGTGACCTTCAAGTCTTTCGGGGACCCCGTCGTGATCATGCTGGCCATCCCCTTCGCTTTCATCGGGGCCGTCTGGGGCTTGATGATCGCGGGCAAGCACGGGTGCATGCCGGCCTTCATGGGCTTCATCCTGCTGGTGGGCGTGGTGGTGAAGAACTCCATCCTCTTGATCGATTTCATCCAGGCCTACCGCAGGCAGGGGCATCCCATGCTGGAGGCGGTGCGCATGGCCATCCACGTCCGCACCCGGCCGATCCTGATGACGGCGATCACCACCATCGTGGGGATGATCCCCATCGCCTTGGAATGGGCCGTGGGGCTGGAGCGGCTCTCGCCGCTGGCCATCGTGGCCATCGGCGGGCTCACCATCGGGTCCTTCCTGACCCTGGTTTTCATCCCGACCTTCTACGTGATCAAGGAGTGGTTCCTGGGATTGTTCCGGCGTTCGTAGGGGACGCGTAGGGGACGCGTAGGGGACGCCCGAGGGACGGCGCACCGCGCCGTCCCGACGGTCGTCCCGCGATTCCCCAGGAAGGGGGATGATTCCTTACCCCCGGAT
>CAYQBW010000252.1:0-5036 GCA_964415725.1 uncultured Planctomycetia bacterium | reverse complement strand
CCGGGGCCCTCCCCGGGAGGTCCGCCTCGCTTGACTTGGGCCCTTCCCCTCCCCAGAATCTTTCCTTTCACCCGCAACCGGAAAGAGGTCATGGAAACCAAAATCGAGGACATCGGTCCCTGCAGGAAGAGACTCTCCATCACCATTCCCGCCGAGGAACTCCGGAAGGAACTGGACAAGGGCTTCCGGGAGGCTTCCCGTTACGCCCGGATCCCCGGGTTCCGGCCGGGAAAGGTCCCCCGGGCCATCCTGGAGAAGAAATTCGGAACGGCCCTGAGAGAGGACGTGAAGGAGAGGGTGGTGGACCAGGCCTGGAGGGAGGCCCTCGAGGAAAATGACCTGGAGCCCCTGGGGGAACCAAAGGTGGAGGGCCTTCCTCCCGGTCCCCTGGACGAGAACCAGGATCTCTCTTTCCAGGCCGTCTTCGACGTCTACCCCGAGATCAAGCTCGGCGAGGTGAAGGGCCTGAAGGTGAAGAAAGAGAAGATCCAGGTCTCCGAGGCGGAAGTGGACCAGGCCCTGGACGAATTGGCCCGGTCCCGGGCGCGCCTGGAGCCCGTGCCCGACGCGGAAGTGGAGCGCGAGGACAGCGCCAAGTGCGACCTGGAATTCCTGCACGAGGGAGAGACGGTCAAGACCTTCCAGGACCTGGTTCTGTCCCCCCTCAGGCCCCTGGAGGGCACGGACCCCGAGGAATTCGCCGCCAAGCTCCTGGGCCGGCGGGCCGGGGAAGAATCTTCCCTTTTCCTCACTTACCCCAAGAATTTCCCCGTCGAGGAGGTCCGGGAGAAGCCCGGCGAGGTGAAGATCAAGATCAAGGAGGTGCTCAGGGAGAAGGTTCCCCCCCTGGACGACGAACTCGCCAAGGCTCTCGGCGTGGAGGGTGGGCTGGAAGAACTGCGCAAGAAGGTGGAAGAGAACCTCTACAAGGAGAAGGAGAGGGCCGAGAAAAAACGCATCGAAGAGGAACTGATCGACCTGCTCCTGGCGGAGTATCCCTTCGAGCTTCCCCAGGCCATCGTGGAGGAACAACTCGAATCCCGCCTCTCCCGGGCCAAGGCGGAGATGGAGGCCCAGGGCCTGCCCCCCGAGGAAGTGGCCACCAAGCTGGCCTCCATGAAGGAGGAGGTCCGGGACGAGGACGTCCGGGCCATCAAGACCTTCTTCCTGGTCCGGGAGATCGCCAAGAAAGAGAAGATCTACGTGACCGAAGGCGAAGTGAACCGGGCGGTCCAGGCCATGGCGGCGGAGCAAAGGGTGCCGCCCGAACAGCTCAAGTCCCAGCTGGATTCCCGGGGCATCCTCCAGGAGATCCGGTTCGACCTGTTGGAGCGGAAGGTATTGGACTATCTCAGGGAGAAGGCCGAACTGGTCGAAGATTGATCTAAGATGGCAAAGGAGCAGTCCGGCGTCCCCTCGGGGAAGAGCCCGGCCCCAGACGTGAAAACCGCGCTTCCCAAGAGAAACAACGGAGAGGAACCATGGTGAAGGGCTACGTACCCATCCCGTTCGTGATCGAGAAGACGAGCAGGGGGGAGAGGCAATACGACATCTATTCCAGGCTGCTGGAAGACCGGATCGTCTTCATCGGCTCCCCCATCGACGACAACGTGGCCAACGTGGTCATCGCCCAACTGCTCTTCCTCCAGAAAGAAAACAAGAACCAGGACATCAACATCTACATCAATTCCCCGGGCGGGTCCGTCACGGCGGGACTTGCGATCTACGACACCATGCAATTCGTCCAATGCCCGGTGGCGACCTATTGCATCGGCCAGGCCGCCAGCATGGGCGCCGTCCTCCTGGCGGCGGGAACCAAGGGCAAGCGCCACGCCCTTCCCAACTCCAGGATCATGATCCACCAGCCCTGGGGAGGCGTGCAGGGCACGGCGGAGGACATCTCCATCCAGGCCGAGGAAATCCTCCGTCTCAAGAAGCGCCTCAACGAGATCCTGGCCCTTCACACGGGCCAGAAAGTGGAGAAAATCGAAAAGGACGCCGACCGGGACTTCCACATGGATTCCCAGGAGGCCAAGGAATACGGGTTGGTGGACGAGGTGATCCATCCCCTGCGCTGAAGGACCGGAGAAAACCATGGCCAGATCGGGCGGACAGGGAGGCGGGAGGCGCATCGAGAGGTGCACTTTCTGCGAGAAGAGCCGCAACCAGGTGCAGACCCTGATCGCCGGCCCGCCAGGGATCTACATCTGCAACGAGTGCGTGGAGATCTGCAACTCCATCCTCCAGGAGGAGCGCCAGAGCGAACCCGGCGCCGCCTTCGGAGGAGAAGGGATCCTGAAGGAGAAGATCCCCACCCCTTCCCAGATCACGGCCTACCTGGACCAGTATGTGATCGGCCAGGAGGAGACCAAGCGGCGCCTGGCCGTGGCCGTTCACGCCCACTACAGGAGAATTCTTTCCGGGCGGACCAACCCGGACGTGGAGCTGGAGAAGTCCAACATCCTCCTCATGGGCCCCACGGGCTGCGGCAAGACCCTGCTGGCCCGGACCCTGGCGCGGATGCTCCAGGTGCCCTTCGCCATCGCCGACGCCACGACCCTCACGGAAGCCGGATACGTGGGCGAGGACGTGGAGAACATCCTTCTCAAGCTTCTCCACAGCGCCAACTTCGACGTGGAGAGGGCCCAGTTCGGGATCGTCTATATCGACGAAATCGACAAGATCGCCCGCACGACCCAGAACGTCTCCATCACCCGGGACGTATCGGGGGAAGGGGTCCAGCAGGCTCTCCTCAAGATCCTGGAAGGAACCGTGGCCAACGTTCCGCCCCAGGGGGGAAGGAAACACCCCGAGCAGTCCTACATCCAGGTGAACACGGAAAACATCCTCTTCATCTGCGGGGGCGCCTTTTCGGGGCTGGACGAGATCGTAGCAAAGAGAATCGGCAAGAGCGTCATCGGGTTCGGAAGGGGCGAAGAGGGCGGCATCGACAGGGACGCCCTCTCCTCGGAGGAGATCCTGGCCTACGTGGAGCCCAGGGACCTGATCGAGTTCGGCTTGATCCCGGAGTTCGTGGGAAGGCTTCCCGTGATCACCACCCTCCACAGCCTCACCCGGGAGGACCTGGTCCGGGTCATGACGGAGCCCAAGAACGCCATCGTCAAGCAATACGAGGCCTTCTTCGAGATGGAGGGCTCCAAGCTGGAGTTCACCAGGGACGCTCTCGAGGAGATCGCCGACAACGTGATGGAGAAGAAGACCGGAGTTCGGGCCCTCCGTTCGGTCTTCGAAGATCTTCTCCTGGACCTGCGCTTCCACCTCCCCGAGAGGAAGGACCACGCCCACTACGTCATTACCCGGGAGACCGTGCGGGAGCGCCTGGCATCGCGAAAGAAGGGCCCCGGCGATGAGACCCGGCGAAACAGGGAGTCCGCCTGACCCCCCCGCCTCCCGGCCCGCCACGGCTCTCTCGCCGGCCGAACTCCAGGAAAGGATCGTTTCCCTCGGGGGGGAACCCTTCCGGGCCCGCCAGGTGGAGAGGAGCCTTCTCAGGGGCAAGGCCCTTTCCTGGGAGGAGGTGAAAGGACTCCCGGGGGCCTTGAAAGAGAAACTGGCCGCTTCCTTTCCCCTGGTTTCTTCCCGCCTGGCGGCGGTGGCGGACTCCCCCGACGGAACCCGGAAGATGGCCCTTTCCCTGGCCGGCGGGGTGATCGTCGAGGCCGCCATGATCCCGGCGGGCAAGAGGCGGACCCTCTGTTTGTCCACCCAGGCGGGGTGCCCCGTGGGCTGTCGATTCTGCGCTTCCGGAATCGGGGGGCTTCTCAGGAACCTGGAGGCCCACGAAATCCTGGAACAGGCCTTCACCGCCCAGCACCTCCTCCCCCCCGGCGAGAAGGTGACCCACCTGGTGGTGATGGGCGTGGGCGAACCCTTGTTCAACCTGGAAGCCCTCCTCCGGGCCCTGGAGGTCCTGGGAAGCCCTGGTTCTCTCGGCATCGGCGCCAGGAGGGTCGTGGTCTCCACCTCGGGGGTCCCCAAAGGCATGCGGGCCCTCTCCCGGAGGCGGCCGCCCCTCAACCTGGCCGTGTCACTCCATACGGCCGACCAGAAACTGAGAGAGGAACTGGTCCCGACGGCGGGAAAGTGGCCCGTGGAAGAGATCCTGGCCGAGGCGGGACGCTACCAGGAGACTACGGGCCGGAGGGTGACCCTGGAAGCGGTTCTCCTGGAGGGGCTGACCGACACCCCCCGCCAGGCCCGGCTCCTGGCCCGGGCCGCCGCGGCCCGGGGATTCCACGTGAACCTCCTGGCCTGGAATCCCGTGCCGGGACTTCCCTTCCGGCCCGCGCCCCCCCACAGGGTGAAGGCCTTTGCGGCCCTCCTGGAAAAAGAGGGCGTAAACGTCACCATCCGCCGTTCCCGGGGGGCGGGAGCGGCCGCCGCCTGCGGCCAGCTCAGGCGCCTGGGGTCGCCGGGCCGGAAAGATGCCGGCCCCCCGTAGGGGTCGCCCGAGGGACGGCGCGGGGCGCCGTCCCGGCGGTCGTCCCGCGATTTCCCAGGGGTCGGCATGATTCCCCGTTCCCGGAACCATCCCGGGCCGACGTTCGCCCGTGTCGCCGGAGGCGACACGGGCTCCGGCGGCCCCTGCGCCCCCATGGATCCGAATCCGCTGGGAATGTTCAGACCTTGACCTTTTTCAGGGGTTTCACGCCCCCCTTGGTCGCCGAGAGGACCACCTTCTTGCCCCTGCGGATGACCGAAATCTTGACCTCGCCGCCGGCGGGGACCTTGGAGAGACCGTTCTTGACGGCCTCCACTCCCGTGATCTTGACGCCGTTTACCGTAAGGATGATATCCTTGGGCTTGATGCCCGCCCGGGCCGCCAGGCTCCCCGGGAGGACCTCCTGGACCAGGAGTCCGTAACCCGGAGGCAGGCCGAGATAATCCCCCAGAGGCCCGGGAACGGGGCTCACGTAGACCCCGAGCTTGTCGCCCGAAGGGGTGGGGCCGGGAAGGGGCCGGACCGGCGTGAGCCCGGGCCGGGGACCGCCCCACAACCTGAACCTGGGAGGAAC
>CAYQBW010000251.1:0-5059 GCA_964415725.1 uncultured Planctomycetia bacterium | reverse complement strand
CCACCAGGCCGCCGCGGCCGGCCTGGTGGCGGCCAGGAAGACCCTCCACGAGTGGAGGCCGGTGATCTTCGTTCCCAAGGGGAACCCGGCGGGCGTAAAGACCCTGGAGGACCTGGTGCGGGGGAAGGTCCGCCTGGGGCTGGGCAACCCCGGGGCCTGCGCCATCGGCAAGCTCTCAAAGAAGATCTTCGCCAAGGCCGGGATCCCCTGGGAGAGGGTGAAGAAGAAGGTCACCTTTTTCTCCCTGACCGTAAACGAACTCGCCCTCCAGGTCCAGGCCCGCTCCCTGGACGCGGTGATCGTCTGGGACGCCACGGCCAGGCAGTTCTCCCGCTTCGGCCGGGCCATTCCCATCCCTCCCCCGGCCGGGACGGCCTCCACCATCGACCTGGCGGTCCTCGCCTTTTCCAGGCACCCGGCCCTGGCACGCAGGCTCCTCCGGCTGGCCGCCTCCCCCCCGGGGAAGGCAGCCTTCGAAGGGTTTTGAGGACCTGGAGATGGAAAGGAACGAAGCGCCCGCCGTCCAGGGACTGGAAGACAGGTTCTTCACGGCCACGATCTTCCTCTTCCTCGCCCTCTTTCTCGGCGGCGGCGCCCTGCTCCTTATGGCGGACGTCATCTACGTGGACGCCCCGGCGGTGAAGGCGGTCTTCTCCGACCCCAACATCCTCCACGCCCTCTGGCTGAGCCTCTGGACCTCCTGCGCCACGGTGGTCCTCTCCCTGCTCTTCGCCCTACCCATGGGGTATGCCCTGAGCCGGTATTCTTTTCCGGGCAGGACCCTGGCGGACACCCTCGTGGACCTTCCCATCGTCTTCCCTCCCCTGGTGGCGGGCCTCACGCTCCTGGTCTTCTTCTCCCAGACCGCCCTGGGCCGCTGGATCGAGAACACGGGGCTCACCTTCGTCTTCCAGCCGAGAGGAATCGTGCTCTGCCAGTTCCTGGTCTCGGCAAGCTACGCCATCCGCACGGTCAAGGCCGCCTTCGACGACATCGACCCCCGCCTGGAGAAGGTGGCCCTCACCCTCGGCGCGAGCCGGTGGGGCGCCTTCTTCCGGGTCTCCCTCCCCCTGGCCCGAAACGGCGTCCTGGCCGGGGGCATCCTCACCTGGGCCCGGGCCTTCGGGATCTTCGGGCCCCTCATGATCTTCGTGGGCTCCTTCCGGGGAAGGACGGAGGTGCTCCCCACCACGGTCTTCCTGGAGCAGTCCATCGGCCACCTGGAGGTGGCCCTGGCGGTCTCCCTCCTTTTGATCGCCGTGGCCGCCGCGGCCCTCCTGGCCGTCCGGATCCTCACGGGAAAGGCCCTCTTCCGGTGAGCCTGGAGGTCCGGGGACTCCGCTTTCGGATCGGCTCCTTCGAGCTGGGAGAGCTGGACCTGGCCGTGGAGGAGGGGGAATCCTTCGTGGTCCTGGGCCCGCCCGGCTCGGGAAAGACCCTCTTTCTGGAGTGCCTCTGCGGGCTCCTGCGGCCCCTCTCCGGAAGAATCCTCATCGGCGGCAGGGACGTGACATCCCTTCCCCCCGGCAAGCGCGGGATCGGTTACGTCCCCCAGGATTACGCCCTCTTTCCCCATCTTTCGGTGGAGGGGAACATTCGCTTCGGCCTGGGGAAGGGCCGGGCGGAGAGGAAGGTGGGCCGGGAGACGGTGGAGAGGACGGCGGACCTCCTGGGGATCGGCTCCCTCCTCTCCAGGGACGTCACAGGGTTGAGCGGCGGCGAGCGCCAGAGGGTGGCCCTGGCCCGGGCCCTGGTCCGAAAACCGGGTCTCCTGCTGCTGGACGAACCGGTGAGCGCCCTGGACGAGGCCACCCGCGAACAGGTGATCCAGGAGCTCCGGGAACTCAAAAAGGAGCTGGGCTTCACCATGGTCTACGTCTGCCACAACCTGGAAGAGGCCTTCGGGGTGGCCGACCGGGCCGGGCTCATGGGTAAGGGCAAATTCCTCCAGGTGGGCCCCATGGGGGAACTCCTGCGCAGGCCCGAGACCCTCTTCGCGGCACGATTCATGCGTTGCGAAAACATCCTGACCGGGCGGGCCGTCCGGGCCGGGGAGCACGGGGGGAGCCTCCTTCTCCTGGAAGGGCTCCGCCTTCCCCTCCCGGTGGAGGCGGAGGGAACCTTGACCGTCGCCGTCCGGCCCGAGGAAGTGCGGCTTCTGCCGACCGGGGATTCCCCGCCCGGCCGCGGAGGAGTCCTGCTGGAGGCCCGCCTGGAACGGGTGGAGGACCGGGGAGGCTACACCAAGGCGGAAATCACCACCCCCGGGCCCAGGCTCACGGCCCATCTCTCGCGGGAAGAGGTGGAACGCCTCCGGGAAAGAAGCGGGTTCCGTCCCGGAACGGAATACCTGGCATGGATCCGGCCCGAGTCCATCCTGGTGCTCCGCCCCTGAGGGATCGCCCCTGGAGGAATCGGAGGTTAACCTTAGGTGGACTCCCATCGGCCGCCGGAAGGAGACCTTCGAACTCTCGAGCCAAGGAAACATCCATGATGCTCCGAAAATCCACAGCCCTGCTGGCCCTTCTTCTCCCGGTCCTTCTTCCGGCCTGCGGAGGCGGAGGAGGGGGGGGAGGTTCCCAGCCGCCGCCTCTCAAGCAATCCTCGGCGACCTTGAAGGAGGCCCACAAGAACTGGAACTACTGGACCAGGCTGAACACCCCCCGGAGCCCGGGGCCTTTCCGTTTCAAGCTGGTCTCCGGAACCCTCCCCAAGGGCCTCGTCCTGGACGAGGACACGGGAGAGCTCCAGGGCAAGCCCGAAGCGGAGGGCAAGTTCGTCTTCCACGTCGTCGTGGAGGACCAGGGGAACTCCAGGAACAGCATGGAGTGGACCTTCACCCTCCAGGTCGCTTCTCCCTGGACCTCCACCCCCCCCGTGAGCCGGCGCTACAACTTCTTCTTCATCCACCATTCGGTGGGGCAGAACCTGTGGATCCGGGGCCCGTTGATCGTGGAACTCTACAAGCAGGACTACATGCCCTTCGACATGACCTACACCGAGGGCAAGGTGGACGGATACGTCATCGGCGACCACACGGACATCCCCGACTGGCCGACGAACTTCAACACCCCCAAGTATTTCCACGTCATGTATACCTGGGAGTTGAAAAAACCCGGCGAACACCACGACATCATCGCCTTCAAGTCCTGCTTCCCCAATTCCAACATCGAGAGCGAGGCCAGGCTCGAAGAATTCAAGAAGGACTACCTGAGCCTTCTTCCGACCTTCAAGGCCCACCCGGAGGTCCTCTTCGTGCCCTTTACCACGCCGCCCTTGAACCCGGCCGCCACCAACAAGGCCAACGCCGCCAGGGCGAGGAGGCTCGCGAACTGGCTCAAGTATGAATACTCGTCCAGGCTTCCCAACGTGATCGCCTTCGACTTCTTCGACATCCTGGCCAACCCGCCGGACGACCCGGTCGAGCCGAACATGCTCAAAAAGGAATACCGGTCCGGGACCGACTCCCACCCCACCGCCGCGGGGGACAAGGCCGTCACGGCCGCCTTCCTCCCCTTCCTCAACGCGGCGCGCATGGCCGCGTTGAGGAAGGGGAGGAAGGCGGCCATGCGCGCCGCGGGCATCGAGCCCTGAACAGGGGATTGTGGACCAGGTTTCCGGTCCGCCCTCCCCCTTGTGCCCGGGGGCCTTTCCGCCCAAGAATCCCCCTCATGGCCGAAATCCCCAAAGTGCTCCGGTCCAGGCGGCTCCTCCAGTGGGCCGCCTTTCTGGTGGTCCTCCTCATCGGGGGACAGTTCACCCTCTGGGTGCTCCCCTACCTGGAGGGCCGGCCCCCTTCGGTGCCCCGTCCTCCGGGAGTGGAGGCCTTTCTCCCGATCAACTCCTTTCTGGCCCTGCGCCATCTCATCAACACGGGCCGGGTCGACCCGGTCCACCCGGCGGGGCTGGCCATCTTCCTGGGCATCCTGGTCATGTCCTTCGCCCTGCCCCGGTCTTTTTGCTCCCACCTCTGTCCCGTGGGCCTTCTCTCGGAACTCCTGGGACGGACCGGGGCCCGGCTCTTCGGCGGAAACCTCCGCCTCCCCAAGGCGGCGGACCTTCCTCTCCGGGGAATCAAGTTCCTTCTTTTGGGGTTCTTCGCCTGGGCGATCTGGTTCCAGATGTCCTCTTCCGACGTGGCGGCCTTCCTGGACAGCCCCTACGCCCGGGTGGTGGACGTGAAGATGTGGCTCTTCTTCGCCCGGCCCTCCAACCTGACCCTCCTGGTCCTGGCCTTCCTGGTCCTGGCCTCCCTGGTGATCCGGGACTTCTGGTGCCGTTACCTCTGCCCTTACGGGGCCCTCCTGGGGATCCTGGGGGTCTTCTCCCCCTGGAAGATCACCCGGAGCGAGGAGAAGTGCACCCAGTGCCTGGGCTGCACCCGGGCTTGTCCCGCAAGGCTGAAGGTCCACGAAATGACCCGGGTGACCTCCCCGGACTGCACGGCCTGCCAGGATTGCGTGGCCGCCTGTCCCGTGCCGGGGTGCCTGTCCCTCGCTCTCCCAGGCGGGAAGGCGCCCATCCTCCGCCCCGCCCTGGGCGTGCTCCTGGCCCTGGCCCTCTATGCCGGGGTCACGGGCCTGGTGGGATGGATGGGAGGCTGGAAGACCTGTGTCACGCCGGCGGAATACCAAAGGCGCATTCCCGAGATCCAATCCCCTCTCTACACCCACCCCATGGGATTGAATCCCGCCGAAGGAGGTTCAGAAAAAAAGGGCCGGGAATAGAGAAGCCCCCAGCTTCGGGCTCAACCGGGCCGGGAGCCCCGTCTCGTTTCGAACCACACTCCCCGGTGCGGGGTTGGCCCCGGGACGGGAAAGGCCCTACATTGAATAAGGAAATGACTTTCCTTTCACACCTGCCTCGCAAAGCCAGGTGTGTTTTCCCGCACAATCGAGTTTTCTAAATCCTCAGATCCCCGTCCACAAGCCAGGAGGCATACCATGCGCCCCTTCATGCTGGTCCTTCTTCCTCTCCTTTCCGCCCTCCCCGCCCCGGCCCAGAGTTCCGCCTTCGACGTCCTGCACTACAAGCTGGACATCAAGGTGGATCCCTCGAC
>CAYQBW010000250.1:0-5064 GCA_964415725.1 uncultured Planctomycetia bacterium | reverse complement strand
ACAAGCAGGGACCAAAGGGCTTCGAGACGGGCGGGGTCTTCCGGTCCGACGACGGCGGGAGGACCTGGCGCAGGGTCAACTCCCTGAACCCCAGGCCATACTACTTCTGCCGCATCCAGGTGGATCCCAACGACCCGGACCGGGTCTACGTGCTCGGGGTCCGGTATTACCGTTCCGAGGACGGCGGAAAGACCTTCAAGGCCTTCCGGTCCATGCCGCACCCCGATTTCCACGCCATCTGGATCGACCCGGCCGACTCGGACCATTACCTCCTCGGCTGCGACGGGGGACTCCAGGTGACCTGGGACCGGGGGAAGAATTTCCGGTTCTTCGAAAACATTCCCTGCGGCCAGTTCTACCACGTGGACGCGGACGACCAGATGCCCTATTACGTCTACGGGGGGCTCCAGGACAACGGCTCCTGGGGAGGGCCGAGCCGGACGAGGTTCTCCGACGGCATCCGGTGCGAGGACTGGTTCGGCATCGGCGGAGGGGACGGCTTCGTCTGCAGGCCCAGCCATACCCGTCCCGGCGTGGTATTCTCGGAATCCCAGCTCGGGAACATCGGCTGGCGGAACCTCTTCACCGGCGAGGGCGGGCGGGTCCGCAGGCCCAGGCCCCCCAGGGGAAAACGCCTGCGCTTCAACTGGGACACGCCCTACCTCCTTTCCCCCCACGCCCAGGACATGATCTGGATCGGGGGCAACTACGTCATCCTCTCCACCGACATGGGCGCCCGCTCCCGGATCGTGAGCCCCGAGATCAGCCGGACCGACCGGGGTTCGGCCACGGCCCTCTCCGAATCTCCCTTGAAGCAGGGCCTCCTCTACGTGGGAACCGACGACGGGGCGCTCTGGATGACCCCCGACGGCGGAAAGACGTGGAAGAACATCGGCGGGTCCGTGCCCGGTCTCCCCGGACCCCGTTACGTGAGCGGCCTCGAGGCGTCACGGTTTTCGGAGGGAAGGGTCTACCTCTCCTTCGACGGGCACCGGTCCGACGACCTGGGGGTCTACCTCTACGTGAGCGAGGACTACGGAAAGAGGTGGAAACGGATCGGCAAGGGGATCGACAGGGGACCGGTTCACGAGGTGCGGGAGGATCCTTTCAACCAGGATCTCCTCTACGTGGGAACCGAGTTCGGGATCTTCGCCTCCTTGGACCGGGGGAAGACCTTCTTTTCCCTCAAGGGCAACCTTCCCACCGTGGCGGTCCGGGACATGGTCGTCCAGAAAAGAGAAAGGGAACTCGTGGCCGCGACCCACGGCCGGAGCCTCTGGGTCCTGGACGTCTCCGGCCTCGAGGCGTGCACCGCGGCGGTCATGAAGCGGGAGGCGGCCCTCTTCCGCCCGGTCCGCGGGGTCCAGTGGGTCCGTTACCCCAGGCGGATCTACGGGAGCGGCTGGTTCGTCGCGCCCAACCCCCCGGCGGGGGTGAACATCCACTACTGGCTCGCCAAGGACGTGAAGGACGACGTCGCCGTCTACGTCACCGATCCGGCGGGGAACACCATCCGCTACCTGAAGGGTTCGAAGAAGGCGGGACTTCACCGGGTCTTCTGGAATTTCCGCAAGGAAGCAAGGCTGGTCTCCAGGAGGACCCGGCGCGGGCCGCGGGGATCCAGGGTGGGCCCCGGGACCTACGGGGTGCGGTTGAAAATAGGCAAGAAAGAATATTCCACCACCCTGGAGGTTGCGCCCGATCCGCTGGCCGAAGGCGGGAGGAGGTGAGAAAGATGAGAACCTACGAGAAACTTGCCGTCGCGCTTTTCGCCCTTCTCCCGGCCGGCGCCTCCGTCCCCGCCCAGCAGGCGGACCTCGCCTCCCGGCTCTCCTGGCGTTCCATCGGGCCCGCCAGGAGCACCGGCAGGGTGGTGGACGTGGCCGTGGATCCCTACAAGCGTTCCACCTTCTACGTGGCCGCCGCCACCGGTGGGGTGTGGAAGACGGAGAACATGGGAACCACCTTCAAGTGCGTCTTCGAAAAAGGCGCCATCTCCATCGGGGATATCGCCGTCTCCCCCGCCGATCCCAGGATCGTCTGGGTCGGCACGGGCGAGGCGAACAACCAGAGAAGCTCCTATAGCGGAACGGGAATCTGGGTGAGCCGGGACGGGGGAAAGACCTGGACCGACACGGGTCTCGCCGAAGGCCACCACGTGGGCCGGATCGCCCCCCATCCCCAGGACCCCCTCATCGCATACGCCGCCGTGGTGGGCCACCTCTATACGGAGAACAAGGAGCGGGGTCTCTACAAGACCTCCGACGGGGGCGGGAGCTGGAAGCTGGTCAAGTACATCGGCCCCAGGACGGGGTTCATCGACGTGGTGATCGACCCGCGGAACCCGGACGTGGTCTACGCCGCCTCCTACGAGAGGATCCGGCGGGCCTGGAACTACGACGGCTCCGGCCGAGGCAGCCGGATCTGGAAGTCCACCGACGGCGGAAAGACGTGGAAGATGCTCGCCGGCGGGCTTCCCGCCGGAAAGCTGGGCAGGATCGGGCTCGCGATCTATCCCAAGGACCCGCGCATCCTGTATGCCTGCATCCAGAACTACAACATCAAGCCCAAGGTCTCCCGGAGGCGCGGGAGGCCGGGGACGGGCGACATGGTCTGTGAGATCTACCGGACCGAGGACGGGGGCGCGACCTGGAAGAAGGTGAACGAAAAGCCCGAGAGCGTCTCCTACAGCTACTACTTCGGCCAGATCCGGGTGGACCCGGTGGACCCGGACAGGGTGTGGCTCCTCTCCACCCAGCTCTGGGTGAGCCGGGACGGGGGAAAGACGTGGAAACCCGACGGCGCCCCGGGATGTCACGTGGATCACCACGCCCTCTGGATCGACCCCTCCGACCCGGAGCACCTGATTCTCGGCAACGACGGCGGCCTTTACATGAGCTGGGACCGGGGCAAGACGTGGGATTGGATCGGCAATCTCCCCATCACCCAGGTCTACGCGCTTTCCGCCGACAACAGGGACCCCTACGTGATCTACTTCGGCACCCAGGACAACGGGAGCTGGGGAACCGTCTCCGCCACGGGCGGGCGCTCCGGGATCTCCGACCGGTTCACCTTCGGGACCCTCTGGGGGGACGGCTTCTACTCGGCCGTGGACCCGGTGGATCCCAATACTCTCTACGCGGAATCCCAGTTCGGGGGGCTGGCGCGGGTGGACCTCCTCCTCGGCAGGGCCAGGATGATCAAGCCGAGAAGCCCCAGGGGATATCCGAAACTCCGGTTCAACTGGATGTCTCCCCTGGTCATCTCCCCCCACAACCCGAGGATTCTCTATTTCGGAAGCCAATACCTGCACCGTTCCCTGGACCGGGGCGACCACTGGCAGGTGATCAGCCCGGACCTGACCACCAACGACAGGGAAAAACTCAAGGGCAACGTGCCCCATTGCACGATCACCACCATCTCCGAGTCCCCCTTGAGGCCGGGCCTGGTCTGGGTGGGGACCGACGACGGGAAGGTCCAGGTGACCCTGGACGGGGGAGTCCACTGGAGGGACCTGACGGGCCGTTTCCCCGAGGACGTGCGCAGGCTCTGGGTGAGCCGCGTGGAGGCCTCCCACTTCGACCCGGCCACGGCCTTCGTGGCCTACTGCGGCTACAGGGAGGACGATTTCCGGCCCCTCCTCTACATGACCACCGATTACGGCGCCACCTGGGTTCCCATCGCCAACGACCTTCCGGAGGGACCCATCAACGTGGTGCGCCAGGATCCGCGGGCCCGGAACCTGCTCTTCGTCGGGTCCGATTCCGGGGTCTACTTCTCCCTGGACAGCGGGGGAAGCTGGACCCGCCTGGACGAGGGAATGCCCGACGTGGCCTGCCACGACCTCTATATCCATCCCCGCGAAAAGGACCTGATCGCCGGAACCCACGGGAGGGGGGTCTTCATCATGGACATCACCCCTCTCGAGGCCCTGGCCGCCCGGGCTCCTTCCCTCGCTGAAAGGGGTCGGCCCGGCCCGCGGGCCTTCCACCTCCTTCTCGGGGTGAGGGCCCATGAACGGATCTACTCGGGTCCCTCCCGCTCGGCACGGGGCCAGCAGGCTTATTACGGCCGAAACCCCATCCCGGGAACGGTCATCTGGTATCGCCTTCCCTTCTCCGTGGACGGTGGAGTGGAGGTGGAGGTGGCCGACGCGGCGGGAAAGACCCTCTGGAAGACCAAGGGACCCGGGACGGCGGGGCTCCATAAGGTGCTCTGGTCCGGGCGGAGATCCAGGTCTTTCCGGGGCCGGCGCGGGGGCTTTCCTTCCGCCGCCGGCAGGAGGCGGCCCGCCGGGAGCCGCCCGTCCCGGAGGGGCCGGCCCGCTTCCAGGCCCTCCCGTCCCCGCGGCCGGACTCCCGCCCGGACAAGGCCTTCCGGCCCCAGGCCGGGGCGGATGTTCTTCCGGGGAGGAATGAGCCTTCCCGAGGGGGATTACGTGGTCCGGATCAAGGCCGGCCGGATGACGGACAGCCGGGTCTTCCACTTCGGAAAGAAGACGAAGGTGGACGTTCCCAGGGTGGGCCTGTGACCCGGGCGGGGGGCTCGGCCCCCCGCTTCCGGACTACCGTTTCAGCACCCGGAAGAGGCGGGTCTTGAACCTGCGGGAGGTGAATTCGCCCTCCAGGCGGAGCGGGCGGGGAATCCGATCTTCCGGAAGATCAAGGAGGGCCCGGGCCCAGGGGAGGCCGCTGTCCCACCTGGAGGAGACGAAGATCCATCCCACGCCGGTCCCCGGGAGGCTTTCCAGGACCTGGGAGAGGGAGTAGGGGTCCCGGGCCTGGAATCCCCGGAACTCCCCCTCCCAGGCCAGGAACCGGGTCTCCGGGGAGAGAAGGGGAACGGCCGGGGAGCCTGGGCGTGAAGAGAGGTTCCGGGCGGCTTCCATGATCTCCGCCGGGGAGGTGAGGCGTTTTCGCTTCCAGGCGTATCGCCACGAGGCCCGGAGGGAGAAAAGGAGCAGGACCAGGAGTCCGGCGGTGAAGAGCTTTTGAAAAAAGGGCCTCCCCGGGAGGGCGAGGGGGAAGAAGGCGAGAAGGACAAGCGGCGGGAGAAGCTGGAGGG
>CAYQBW010000249.1:0-5077 GCA_964415725.1 uncultured Planctomycetia bacterium | reverse complement strand
GACTACGTCTGCGGCCTGGGGGTGGACAGCAAGGGGAGGCTCTGGGCCGCGGGAGGAACGGAGTCCAACGATCTCCTGGACCAGTTGGGGAATTCCTCCCACGGAGGAGTGGACACCTTCCTATGCGCCATCGACGAGACGGGAAAGAAGGTCCTTCACCTCAGGATCCAGGGAGGGTCCCAGGACGACGTGCTCGGGGCCTTCGCCTTCTCGAAGAGAGTGGGCGTCCTCCTGGGCGGATGGACCTGGTCCGCCGATTTCTCCAGGATCTCCTACCCCGGCGTCGAGCTGAAAGACGGCCCCTGGGGATTCCTGCTGGTCCAATCCCTCCCCAAACTCTGACGGGTTCAGGAGGGAGTCGGGGCGGCGCGAAGCGCCGCCCCGCAATCGGCCCCGCTATTTCCCGGCCATGATGGCCTGGACGTCGGCCTCCACTTCCCCGATGGGCTTGATGTCGAACTTCTCCACCAGCACCTTCAGGACGTTTGGGGAGACGAAGGCCGGCAGCGTGGGACCCAGGCGGATTCCCTTGACGCCCAGGTAGAGAAGGGCCAGCAGCACCGCCACCGCCTTCTGCTCATACCAGGCGATGTCGTAGGAGATGGGAAGCTCGTTGATGTCCTGGAGCCCCAGGGCATCCTTGAGTTTCAGGGCGATCACGGCCAGGGAGTATGAATCGTTGCACTGGCCTGCGTCCAGGACCCGGGGGATCCCCCCGATCTCCCCGAGATCCAGCTTGTTGTAGCGATACTTGGCGCATCCGGCCGTCAGGATCACTGCGTCCTTGGGGAGGGCCTTGGCGACCTGGGTGTAGTAGTCCCGGCTCTTGTGCCTGCCGTCGCAACCGGCCATCACAACGAAACGCTTGATGGCGCCGGACTGGACGGCCTCCACCACCTTGTCCGCCAGGGCCAGGACCTGGTCGTGGGCGAACCCGCCCACGATCTTCCCCTGCTCGAGCTCCACGGGAGGCTTGCACTGCTTGGCCTTCTCGATGAGGGGGGAGAAATCCTTCTTTCCGCCCTTGGGCCTGTCGGGGATGTGGGTGGCTCCGGGATAGGAGACAAGGCCGGTCGTAAACAGCCGGTCCAGGTAGGTGTTGTTGCTTTTCAGGGGAACCAGGCAGTTGGTGGTCATGAGGATGGGGCCGTTGAAGGATTCGAACTCCTCGTTCTGCTTCCACCAGGCGTTGCCGTAGTTCCCCACGAAATGGTCGTATTTCTTGAAGGCCGGGTAATAGTGGGCGGGGAGCATCTCGCCGTGGGTGTAGACGTCCACGCCGGTCCCGGCGGTCTGCTCCAGGAGTTCCTCCATGTCCTTCATGTCGTGGCCGCTGATCAGGATCCCCGGGTTGTTCCTCACCCCCAGGTTCACCTCGGTGATCCGGGGCTTGCCGTAGGCCGAGGTGTTGGCCTCGTCCAGGAGGGCCATGGTCGTGACGGCCGTCTTCCCCGCCTCCAGGACGAGCCCGATCATCTCCTCCACGGGAAGGTCCCTGGTGGTGGAAGCCATCGCCTTCATGAGGAAGTCGTAGATCTCGTCGCTCTCCTTGCCCAGGACGGCTGCGTGGTCCGCGTAGGCGGAGATTCCCTTGCAACCCAGGATCAGGAGTTCCCGCAGGGAGCGGACGTCCTCGTTCTCCGTGGCGAGCACGCCCACCTGCTTGGCCTTCTCGAGGTATTCCCCCTCGTTTTCGGAATACCAGGTGACCGAATCGTGGAGCTTGCCCAGCAACTCCTCGGGGCTCTTCCCCCCCGAGGCCTCGACGAGCCGGTTCCTGACTTCCTCCCGGACCCGGAGAGCCTTTTTGATCGCTCCCGTGAACCAGGGCTTGTCCCACCCGACGTTGGTGATGGTGGAAAAGAGCATCTGGACCACGAAGAGTCCGGCCTCCCGGTCCCGGGCGCCCAGCTCGGCCGCCTTCTCCCCGAGAAGGGAGATGCCTTTCACCACGTGGATCAGGAGATCCTGGAGATCGGCGAGTTCCTCGTCCTTGCCGCAAACTCCCTTGACTGTGCAACCTCGGTTCCTGGCCGTTTCCTGGCACTGGAAACAAAACATTCTTCAGCCTCCTCGCGTCATGGGCTTGGTATTGGGAAAAGGGCCGGGGAACCCCTCCCGCGACGGATTCCCCCTTGGAAAGTTCGATTTCAGAGCCCCTCCGGGCGCGGGCCCACCTAAGAAAACCCTACCTAGGCGGCCCCAGGGGAAAGATCAACCCCGAAAAATGGAAAAAAAACTCTACCCGGACCGGGCTCTCAACCCAGCCGTTTTTCCCTCCTCCGCCCCGCCTCCTCGAAGCGCCTTTTCTCCTTGGGGGTCTCGGGTTCGAGGGCCGGGACCGGCCTGGGGCGGCCCGCCTCGTCCAGGGCCACGAAGGTGAGATAGGCGCTGGCCGAGTGGACCCTGGTCCCGTCTGGGTGTTCCGCTTCCACCCGGACCCCCACCTCCATGGAGGTCCTCCAGGAGCGGTTCACCGAGGCCTTGAGGACCACCACGTCCCCCAGCTTGATGGGGGCCTTGAAGCTCAGCCCGTCCATGGAGGCCGTCACGGCCACCCCCGTGCAGTGGCGCCTCGCCGCCACGGCGGCGGCGATGTCGATCCACTGCATGATCTGGCCGCCGAAGGCGTTCCCCATGGAATTTGCCTGTCCCGCCAGGACGATCTGGGTCATTTCCACCTGGGATTGAGAGGGAGTCTTCTTTTCCGCCGCCATGCCAGCCTCCCGGCCTTTCCTACCCGGGTCCCGCGAAGATTCTGGCCCTTCCGGGCCGAAGAACAAGAGCCGCCCCGCGCCGGTTGGATCCACCCCCGGGGGGGGAAAAGGCGCAGAAAGCCGATGTTGGGCCCTCCCGGCCGGCCGTGATAGGATCCGCCCGGCCCGGGGGAAAAAGGAAACTTGAAGGACAGGGAGGGGTCATGACCAAGGCCAACGGAAAGGGGAGGTTCCCCGGCAAGAGCGAGGCCCCCGGCAAGGCGGGGCCCAGGGAAAGCGCCGCCTGAGGGCCTATGCTTTTCAATTCCATTCCTTTCCTGGTCTTCCTGGTCCTCTTCTTCCCGGCCTGGCTCCTTCTGCCCCGGCGCTACCGCAACGCCTTCATGCTGGCGGGGAGCTACTTCTTCTACGGCTGGTGGGACTGGCGTTTCTGCGGGCTCCTGGCCCTGTCCACCCTGGTGGACTACTTCGTGGGCGCCGCCCTGCCCCGCGCCCGGGACCCAAAGACCCGCAAGCGGCTCCTGCTGGTCAGCCTGGCCGGCAACCTGACCATCCTGGGGACCTTCAAGTACCTGGGCTTCTTCGTGGAATCCTTCCAGGCCCTCCTGGAGAGCCTGGGGATCCGTGCCGGCCTCCCTTCCCTTCGGATCATCCTTCCCGTTGGAATCTCCTTCTACACCTTCCAGACCCTATCTTATACGATCGATATATATAGAGGGAAACTCCAACCCATCCACGATTTCATCGATTTCGCCCTCTTCGTCTCCTTCTTTCCCCAGCTCGTGGCCGGCCCCATCGAGAGGGCGGCCAACCTCCTTCCCCAGCTCGTGAAAGTCCCCCACCCCCGCAAAGGGGACCTGGCGGAGGGGATCAAGCTCATCACCATGGGGATGATCATGAAGGTCCTGCTCGGGGACAGGCTCGCCCCCCTGGTGGACCCGGTCTTCCGCGCCCCCGGCGCCTTCTCCTCCCTGGAACTCTTCCAGGGGCTCCTCTACTTCTCACTCCAGATCTACTGCGACTTCAGCGGATACAGCCTCATCGCCCGGGGAACGGCCCGGCTCTTCGGGGTGGACGTGATGATCAACTTCCGCCAGCCCTACCTCTCCCTCAACGTCACCGACTTCTGGCGCCGCTGGCACATCTCCCTCTCCAGCTGGCTCAAGGACTACCTCTACATCCCCCTCGGCGGAAACCGCAGGGGAAAGGCCCGGACCTATTTCAACCTGATGGTCACCATGCTCCTGGGGGGACTCTGGCACGGCGCCAACTGGACCTTCGTGGCCTGGGGGGGCCTGCACGGCCTCTACCTGGCGGCCCACAAGCTCATGCTCAGGGGCCGGAAACCGGAAACAAGAATACGCATCCGAGGATGGAAGAGCTTCTCCTGGGCCGCGATCCGGGTGGGTTTCACCTTCACCCTGGTCCTGCTCACCTGGCTCTTCTTCCGCTCTCCCGATTTCCACACCGCCTTCGCCATGCTCTCGGGAATCCTCTCCTTCCAGGGGGCCTTCGACCCGAAGGTCCTCCTGGCGACCCTCCTGGTCGGCGCCCTGGTGCTGGGGATCGACCTCCTCCTCTACGGCCTGGAGAGGGAGGAGATCCTGGGCCTGGTCCCCCGGGTCGTGCGCCCGGGGGTGATCGCCGGGATCTGGGTGGTCCTTCTCGCCCACCTGGTTTTCGCCCAGGAGATCCCCTTCATCTATTTCCAGTTCTGAACCCGGGAAAGATCCACCAGGCCGCCTTCTTTCAAATCCCCCTCAGAAGTTTCCACTCCAGGATCCCGCCGGAGAAGCCTTTTTTCAGTTTCGCCTCGAGGCGGAAATCCCGGGAGGTGACGGGCCGGAACCTGACCCGGACCATCCGGTCCCCGGCCGTCCCGTAGCTCTCCCCGGGGAGAAGCTCCACGGGAATCCACTTTCCGCCCTTCTTGTAGAGAATCCGCCAGGAGGCGGGGGTCCGGCATCCCCCGGAAGGCCCGTCGTCGAACCAGTAGACCCGGGCCGCCGAAAAGGTCCTGGGTTCCAGGAATCCGTATTCCACCCACTGGACCGTTCCCTTTCTCGGCCACCAGGTGAACCTGGGAATGCTCCGGTCCCCCGGCTTGGAGGGAAGGACCCCGTCCCGAAGGGCCGTGAGCCGGTCCCCGCCCCAGACGTGGGAGGCCCGGATCACCACGCCCTCGAAGACCGTCCGGACCCCCTTCTCCCCGGGGGTCTCGGCCAGCAGGGGGTCCTCGGGGATCCAGACCACCATCTCTCCCGGGGCCCTGTTGTCCCAGAGGCTGTAGGGAATGGCCCTGAGCCGGGCGGGACGGGGCTTTCGTTCCCCCTTTTCCACCGCCACCGCCTTCCCCCGCC
>CAYQBW010000248.1:0-5085 GCA_964415725.1 uncultured Planctomycetia bacterium | reverse complement strand
TCCATCGTGATCCCCTTTTCTCCGCCCTGGATCTACACGGGGGGGAACATATGCCTGGAGATGGTGGCTCCCGGTCCTTACCGTTACGACAGGTGGATGACGGACACCTTCTACAACTCCGAAGGTGGAAGCGGCACCAGGCAGATGTTCGGCCGGGCCTGCGCCCCCACAGGGTCGGGGAGCACCCCCAAGCTCAGCGTTTCCACCTTCCGCCTTCTCATCGGAAAGACCGCATATATCTCGCTTTTCGCATACAGGAACAGCGTTCCCTGCTTCATGTTTCTGGGGACCAGCAAGACGGCCTGGGGCGGTCTCAAGCTTCCTTACGACCTGACATCTCTTGGAGCCACGGGATGCAAGGTCCTCACGGGGGCCGACGTGATCCTTACGGCTACCTCCCATCCGATTTACGCAACGGGCTCCACTTATTTCTGTTTCTTCGTCCCCGAAAACCCCTCCTTCATCGGCCGGCATATCTATTCACAAGGTTTCGTGGTCGATCCCAAGGCCAACGCGCTGGGGCTTCTCTCCACCGAGGGGTGGGACATCACCTTCGGGAATTCCTCCGCCAACTGGGAGGGCGTTCAGACCATCTTCTCCAGGTACACCAACGTGGCCTACGGTTCCACCAGTTCCGGCAACAACGGCCACATCACCCGGTTCGGGGGCAACCTGCACTAAAGAAGCCGGGAAATCCGGACATCCACCGGGGCGGGGGTTTCCCCGCCCCGGTTCGTTTCGGTACAAGCCGCCCGCCCGGGGATGGAGAAGGAGGTTCGGTTTGTGTAAGATTCCGGGAGTCCATGCCATTCCCGATCTTTCCTTCCGGAGGTGCGAACCATGCGCAAGATCCTCGCCTGTCTTCTCCTTCTTTCCGGGGCCCTCGCAGCCCAGACTCCTTTCACGGTTCCTCCAAAGATGGAGAAAGTGGAGGGCGGCAGCGACCACTGGATGGTGGGGCGTTACACCTTCGGCCGGGCCCAGCAGATCTATTCCTCTTCCATTCTTCCGGGCCACCCCCTGGTGGTGAAGGGCTTCAAGATGCGACGCGACGGAATCCGTTCCACCGCCTACGAAGCCCACAAGATCGACTTCGAAGTCTACATGAGCAACAACCCCAAGGACCCGGCCGCGGGGTACGGCATGTATTTCGCCGCAAACAGGGGGCCGGATTTCATGAAGGTGATGAAGAAGAAGACCATCGACTGGCCGGCCCTGCCCATCCCCAGCACGCCGCCGGCGGCCTTCTCCATCCTGTTTCCCTTTGATAAGCCTTTTGCGTATAAAGGAAAGGCGATGCTGGTGGAATGGGTCTACACGCCCAACCCCGCGAATCCCAAGGTAAGGTATTACTGGTACGCCGACGCCGAGTATTACGGCAACACCTTCACCGGCGGTCCCGTCAAGGGAACCTACGTTTCCCTCGGAAAGGGTTGTCCCTCGACCTTCACCAACCTGGCCTACCTTCCCTACCCGGGATCCAGGCTCCAGTTTACCGGGTATTGCCAGGCCAACATGAAGAAACTCCTTGGGTTGAGCCTTCTCGGGACGAGCGACAAGAAGTGGGGTGCCATCAACCTTCCCTTCGACCTGACTCCACTGGGCGGGCCGGGATGCAAGCTCTACATCAACGTCGTCGCCGCCAAGACGGCCTGGACCGATCCGGCGAGCCCCACGGGAAGGATCGTGTTCACCTGGGGCTGCCTGCCCGTGGACCCCGCCCTCTCGGGGGCTGTCTTCTACGAGCAGGAGATGGTGGTGGACCCCTCCTTCAACGCCCTGGGCCTCAGGGTGAGCCGTTACAGGCAATACACCATCGGGACCCCGTTTAAAGGTAAGGTGAAGGCCTTGACCTTCTACGCGTATACCACCAGCTCATCCACCTACCGGCCCGACCAGTGCTACGCCTTCTGGTGGAGCGCCCGGGCCGACATCCTCCAGTTCCTTCCTTGAGCCCGGGAAGGAGGGCGCCGGGCGCTCAAGCCTGGCGGCCGATCAGGTTCAGGAACTCCATCCTCGTGGCCGCCTCGTCGTGGAAGCTCCCCAGCACCGACGAGGTGGTCATGATGGAGTTCTGCTTCTGCACCCCCCGCATCATCATGCACAGGTGGCGGCATTCGACCACCACGCCCACGCCCTCGGCGCCGGTGGCGTCCATCACTTCCCGCGCCACCTGGGCGGTGAGCCTCTCCTGGATCTGCAGGCGCCGGGCGTAGACGTCCACGATCCTGGCGAGCTTGCTCACGCCGATGACCTTCTTCTTGGCGATGTAACCGATGTGGCACCGCCCGAAGAAAGGGAGCATGTGGTGCTCGCACATGCTGAAGACCTCGATGTCCCGGGCGATGATCATGTTGTTCGCCTCGGACTCGAAGACGGTGATGAATTCCTTGGGATCCTGGGTGTATCCGCTAAATAGGAATTGGAGGGAACGGGCCACCCTGCTCGGGGTGAGCTTCAATCCTTCCCTGGAGGGGTCTTCCCCGATCTCCTTCAGGAGTTCCTCCACCAATGCGGCCACGCGTTCTTCGTTCATGGCTTCCACCTCTCGCGCAGTCGGCGCGTGAATGCCTCGTCGGGTTCCAGTGCCTTTCTCCAGGCGGCGGGGACCAGCTCGGCCAGGGGCTTCCCGCGCCCGGGCAGGACCAGGCCAGGATCCAGGTCCAGGAGGGGAAGGGCAAGAAAGGGGCGCTCCAGGATCTCCGGGTCCGGCAGGACCAGGCCTTCTTCGCGAAGAACCACCTCCCCGTAGAGGACCAGGTCCAGGTCCAGGGTTCGGGCCTGGTGGGGATCGGCCCCCCGGGTCCTGCCCAGGGCGGCCTCGATTTCCCGGAGGATCCCGAACTTGAACTCCCGGGGCGGGAGGCCCGTCTCCACCAGGAAGGCCCCGTTGAGGAAGTCCGGCTGGTCCGGCCTCTCCAGGGGGCGGGTCCGGTAGAAGGGAGAGATCCCCAGGACCCGGGTCTTTTCGGCCAGAAGATCCAGGGCTTGGAGGAGGTGGGTCTCCGGGTCCAGGTTGGCCCCGGCGGCGACGAAGGCCCGGACCTGCCGGCGGGCCTTCATTCCCCTCTCTTCTCCCGGAAGATCTCCACGGCCACGCTCTTCGCGAAGCGCAGGGCGCCGGGCTTGTCCACCCGGACCCGGACGGCTCGAACCCGGGGCGGCTCCAGGCAGAGATCGGCCACGGCCCCGGCCAGGGCTTCCACCAGGAGGAAGGAGGAGCCTTCCACAAGGTCCACCACCCGCTTTTTCAGTTTTTTGTAGTCCAGGGTGTCCTCGATCCGGTCCGTCCGGGCCGGAAGGGAGAGGTCCGCCCAGAGGGTCAGGTTGAGGACCACGTCCTGCTTCTTCACCCGTTCCTCCGGGTTCACCCCCAGGATGCAGCGCAACAGGAGGTCCTGGACGTGGATCTTGTCTGGGGGAAGTTCATTCACGGCGCCCTCCCAGCAGGTTTCTTCCGCCGTCCACGTAGAGCACCTGGCCCGTGACGAAGGGGGCGGAAAGGAGGAAGAGGACCGCCCGGGCCACCTGGCCGGGATCCCCGTGGGTCCGGAGGGGGTTGGTGGGGGCGAGCCGGTCCAGGTAGTCCTGTCCTTCCCCTTCGGGGGGGAGGATCAGGCCCGGGGCCACGGCGTTGACCCGGACCAGGGGAGCGTATTCGAGGGCCGCTTCCCTCGTGAGGGAGAGGAGGGCCCGTTTGCCCAGGTGGTAGGAGTAATGCTCCTTGTCGTAATCCACGATCCTCGCGTCCAGGAGGTTCACCACGGCGCCTTCCCGGCCCTGGGCGGCGAAGGCCCGGGTGAGGGCCAGCGGGGCGAAGGTGTGGACCTTCATGCTCCTGGAGAGGTTTTCCCACGTGAGGTCGCCCATCCGGTCGGGGAAATACTCCGAGGCGTTGTTCACCAGGAGGTCCAGGGGGCCGGCGGCCTCCAGGGCCCGGCGGAACAGCTCTTCCGGGGCGGCCGGGTCCTCCAGGTCGGCCTGGAGGAGGTGGACCGCCGCCCCGAGCTCCCGGGCCTCTTCCGCCGCGCGTCGGGCCTCCCTGTAGGAAGAGCGGAAATGTAGGACCAGGCCGGCTCCTTCCCGGGCCAGGGCGAGGGCGATCGCCCGGCCCAGGCGGCGCGCGCCGCCCGTGACCAGGGCCGTCTTTCCCCGGAAGGTTCCGGAAGATTCCATGGAGGTTTCCTCTCCCCGCCGCCGGGGCTCACCGGCGGCGCCAGAGTTCGTAGGCTTCCTTGACGAAGACGCCGAGAGGCCCCTTGGGCTGGACGCGCTGGAGGTTCAACTTTTCCGGGACGCCCCGGCCCAGGATCTCCTCCAGGCCCCTGGGATTCTTCCACTGGGGCGCCTTTTTTCCCACCAGGACCCACCGGGCGCCCTGCTGGAGGACCTTGGCCAGGCGGGAGCGGTCCTCCGGTCCCTGGAGCTGGAGGAACCATCCCTTCCGCCGGCTCCGGTAGACCACGTCGTTGGGAAGGTTCACGAAGGCCACCCGGTCGCCGGGCCGGACGAGGCGATCCCAGCCGAAAGGGTCCACCACCCTGCAGGGGGCCAGCCTCCACCAGCCCTGGACCCGGGGCAGGCCCTCCAGGAACCCGTCGACCCCGTAGAGGAGGGCCAGGAGGGCCAGGACCGGGACGGGGCGGATTCGGACCAGGCGGGCCGCCCCCACCAGGCCCGAACCGGCGAGCCAGCAGAGGGCGGGCGCCCAGAGCATGAAGTAGTAGTGGTGAAGGAAGCCCGTCACCACGTAGCTGTCCGCCATGAAGTAGGCGATTCCCGAGAGGGTCCAGAGGGCGGCGGGCTCGGCCCAGGCCCGGGGCCGGCGGAGAAGAAGGGCCAGGCCGGCCAGGATCGTCCCCGCCCAGGTCCCCACAGTGAGGAGGGCCATGCGCCCCATGGTCCGGAACCAGGCCGGATCCAGCCAGCGGACCCAGTAGGAGGGGTCCGTCCAGGCCCGGAGGTTTCCCTTGGGCTGATACATGCTGGAAGGGAACCCCCCGGCGGCATGGGTGACCCAGAGGAACCACGAGACGGGCAAGGAGAGGCCGAGCTGGGCCGCCACGAGCACGGCAGGGCGGGAGA
>CAYQBW010000247.1:0-5089 GCA_964415725.1 uncultured Planctomycetia bacterium | reverse complement strand
GCGGAACCGCCCACGACAGCGATGACTTTGCGCATCATTGGCCTCCAGGAATCCGGCTCTCTTGGTTCTTGTTTCCCCCGACCACCCGCTTGTGGACCCACACGTAGACCGCCAGGAGGACCAGGGCCCCAAGAAGGATCCAGAGGAGGTGGGCCGAAACGAAGTCTTTCCCCTTGTGCACCAGTTGGGCGTAGGTCATCTCGCGGGTGTGGGTTCCGAACCAGAATCCCAGCCCCGAGAGAAAGACCACCCAGAGGGCGGCCCCGGCGGCGGTGAAGAAGGTGAAACGCCCGAAGTGCATGCCCGAGATCCCCGCCGGGATGGAGATGAGCTGGCGGATCACGGGCAGGAGGCGGCACACGAAGGTCGTGACATCCCCGTATTCCCTGAAGATCTCCTCGGCCCTCTCCAGCCTGGGGGGGGGGAGGAAGAAGTATTTTCCCCACCTGTGGAGGAAGGGCCTGCCCAGCTTCCAGGAGAGCCAGTAGTTCAGGAAGGCTCCGAGAAGGGACCCCGTCACCCCCAGCAGGATCGCAAGGACCAGGGCGCCCCAGTGATTTCCGGGGGGAAAGAATTCCCCCCGGGCCGAGAGGAACCCGGCGGGGATCATCACCACCTCGCTGGGGAAGGGAATGAAGGAACTCTCGATGGTCATGAAAAGAAGGACCAGCAAGGGGCCCCAGGTCGGGGCCAGGGCGGCGGCTTTTTCCAGGTAGGGGATGAGGGCGTCGATCACTGGACCCGGATCTCCTGCGGTATGTTCTCCTGCACGTCTTTCACAAGCATCTCCACGCGCCCTCTCTCGGGGGCCATGCCCGGGGTGAAGGCCAGGGAGAGTTTCATGCCCCTGGCGATCCTCCCCGCCAGGCGACCGGCCCCCCTGGGGGCCCGTGCCTCCAGGACCACCTCGCCCTGGCGGACCAGGAAGGAGAGATCCTTTCCGCCGTAACCCGTGACCCGGGGGTGGCCCGCCACGACCAGGCCGCACCCGGCGAACAAGGGAGGGGGATTCGCCGAGCCGTGGGGGCCCAGCTTCCGGAGGGCTTCCACGACTTCCGGGGTGAGTTCCCCCAGGTCCACCCGGGCGTCCAGGTAGAGAGGGGGGACGGTCCGCCCCATTTCCTCGCCCACCCGGGCCAGGCGATCCTGGAGGCCCTCCAGGAGGGCGGGGTCGAAAGCCAGCCCCGCCGCCCGGGCGTGGCCCCCGTGGGAAAGGAGGAGGTCCTCCGCCCGCGCCAGGGCCAGGTGGATGGGAAACCCCTCTGGGGAGCGGGCCGACCCCCGGGCCTGGTCCTTGCCCAGGGCGCAGAGGGCCACGGGTTTTCCCAGTTCTTCGCAGAGCCGGGCCGCCACGATGCCCACGACCCCCACGTGCCATCCCTCCCGGGCCAGGAGGAGGATGGGGGCCTCGGCAAGGTCCGGCCGGGTGGCCAGGATCTCCCTGGCCTCCCGGAGAATGCGTTGTTCCACCGCCCGGCGGGCCCTGTTCGCCTGGTCCAGCTCCAGGGCCAGGGGCAGGGCTTCTTCCCGGCTCCCGGCGAGAAGCAGTCGGAGCGCTTTTTCCGCGCTTCCCATCCGGCCCGCCGCATTGATGCGCGGGGCCAGCCGGAAGGCTACGTCCCGGGCGGTGATCTCCCTTCCCGAGAGGTTGCAGATCTCCATCAGAGCCGAAAGACCCGGGCCGGGATCCCGGGAGAGGACGGGAAGGCCGTGGCGGAGGAAGACCCGGTTCTCCTCCAGGAGGGGGACCACGTCCGCCACGGTCCCCAGGGCGGTCCAGCCCAGGGCCCGCATCAGGAACCTCCGCAAAGGGGGAGAAACCCTCCGGGAGCCCGAAAAGATCCGGGCCAGGCCCCAGGCCAGCTTGAAGGCCACTCCCACGCCCGCCAGGCCCTGGAAGGGATAGGTGCAGCCCTGGAGCTTGGGATTGATCACCGCCAGGGCGGGGGGAAGCTCCGGCCCCGGTTCGTGGTGGTCCGTGACGATCACCTGGCATCCCTGGGCGGCAAGGCGGGAGATCTCGCGGACCGCCGATGTGCCGTTGTCCACAGTTACGCAAAGCCGGAAACCCTCCTTCTTCACCCTTTCCAGGACGGCGGGGCTGAAGGAGAATCCCTCGGTGATCCGGTTGGGGATGTGCCAGTCCGCCCGGGCCCCGAGAAAGCGGAGCAACTTCAATAGAAGGGCCGTGGAGGTGATCCCGTCGGCGTCGTAGTCCCCGTGGACGAGGATGGGTTCTCCTTGGGTGACGGCCCGGTGAATCCGCCGGCAGGCCTTTTCCATGTCCCGGAAGAGGTCGGGGTCGTGCAGGTTGTCCAGGGCGGGGTCCAGGAAGCGTGAGGCCGCGTCTGGATCCGAGAGACCCCGGCGGATCAAGGTCCGGGCCACCAGGGGGGGGACCCGAAGCCTCCGGGCCAGGTCCTGGACCTGGTCCAGGGGGACCTCCTCCGGAAAGACCCACGCCCTGGCGACCATGCCTTTCTTCCCTCCCATTTCGACCCAACCAACCGGGCCGGTTCCGGGTTCTCCTTCTCTTTCTTCCCTGGCTCGACGGGGATCCTTATAACAGGCCCCTCTCCCGAGTTCATGCATCCTTTGACCAAGGAGGAGACCATGTCCGACCAGGCCACGCCCCCTTCCTCCCCGGCGGAAGAGCCCAGGCCTTCCCTTTCTCCCGAGGAGATCAAGGCTGCCTTGCGGGAGATTCCCCAGGTGGACCAGCTTCTTCGGGGCCTCGCCCAGGTCCCCGAGCTGGCGGGAAAGCCCAGGGAGATCCTGGCCGCCCAGGTGCGGCGGATCCTGGACGTCCTCAAGGGGCGTATCCTCTCGGGCTTCATGGACGCTTCCGCTGTGGAGTCCTGGTTCCGGGAGGGCCGGCTCGTGGCGGAGGTCCGGAAAGGGCTGGACCGGCCAGCCTACCATGCCCGGGTCCTCAACGCCACGGGGGTGGTCCTTCATACGGGCCTGGGCCGGGCCCCCCTGGCCCGGGAGGCCCGTGACGCCCTCCGGGACTGCTCCGGGTATTGCCGGCTCGAGGTGGACCCCGTCACGGGGGAACGGTCCAGGAGGGAGGACGCGGTCCGGGAGCTTCTCGTTCGGATCACCGGGGCGGAATCGGCCCTGGTGGTGAACAACAACGCCGCCGCCACCCTTCTCGCCTTGAACAGCCTGGCCGCCGGGGGGGAGGTGCCCGTGGCGCGGGGGGGGATGGTGGAGATCGGCGGGTCCTCCCGGCCGCCGGAGGGCATGCGGGATGCCGGATGCACGCTGGTGGACGTGGGATGCACCAACAAGGTCTACGTCCGGGACTACCGGGCGGCCGTGACGGAGAGGACCGCCCTCTTCCTCAAGGTCCATCCCAGCAACTACAGGATCGACGGGTTCACCGAGAGACCCTCCCTGGCCGATCTCTGCGCCCTGGGAAGGGAGCTGGAGATCCCCGTCATGGAGGACCTGGGGAGCGGGCTTCTCCTTTCCAAGCCCATCCCCGGCCTGGAGGACGAACCCAGGGTGGAGGAATCCGTGGCCGCCGGGGCGGACCTGGTCTGCTTCAGCGGGGACAAGCTCCTGGGCGGGCCCCAGGCTGGGATCATCCTGGGAAAGAAGGAGGCCGTGGAGAAGTGCCGGAGGAATCCTCTCTACCGGGCGGTCCGGTGCGACAAACTCGCCCTTTCCGCCCTGGAGGCCACCCTCCGGATCTACGACTCCGGCGAGGAGGTGACCTGGCGGGTCCCGGCGCTCCGCCATCTCCTGGCACCCTTGGAGGAGCTCCGCCGCAAGGCCCGGAGGCTGAAGGGGTTCATCGACAGGAAGAAGCTTCCCGGCCTGGAGACGAGCCTCCTGGACGGGTTCTCCCGGGCAGGGTCCGGCTCCGCCCCGGGCCGGGAGCTCCCCACCCGGCTGGTGGGCCTCCAGGCGGGGATGCCCGCCGAGGCACTGGTCCGGCGCCTGCGGGGGGCGCCCATTCCGCTCTTCGCCCGGGTCCGGGAAGAGCTGGTCCTCCTGGACCCGCGCACCCTGGAGGAGGAGGAGATTCCCCTGGCGGCCGAGGCCGTGGCCTGGGCGCTCACGGGCTGAGGCGGCGGACCGGGGAAAGGCGGGTTTTCTTCTTTCCTTCTTCCGGGTAGCTTTTTCTCTCACCTTCGCGGGGGGGAGTGGTTCGGCGCTGGTGCGCCGCCTGGTCTTCAAAACCAGTGGGGGGCGTCTTCAGGCGTCCCCGGTGGGTTCGATTCCCATGCACTCCCGCCAATCCCTCCATTCTTTTCCGGGGTCTTCTTCCCGCCGGGGAAAAAGGGCTGAAGGAGGCGTTTTCCCCGGAAAATCAGTTGAGGATCCCCCGGGAATGGTCCTACCTTTCCCATCGAGAAGAGGGCGCCCCCGGCGGAGGAAGAGGCGGCTCTTATGAATGACAACAACCAGGTTCCAGGCCCCCTTCCCTGGGAGGAACTCCTCTCCTCGGCCGGGGAGGCCGCGGCCCGGGCCTACGCGCCCTTTTCCAGGTTTCCCGTGGGGGCGGCCCTTCTTTGCGCCGGCGGAGAAATCTTCCCGGGCTGCAACGTGGAGAACAGCAGTTATCCCCTGGGAATCTGCGCGGAACGGGTCGCCCTCTTTTCCGCCGTCGCCGCGGGGAAGCGCCAGTTCCGGGCCCTGGCCCTGAAGATTCCGGGCCGGAGGATCTCCACCCCCTGCGGCGCCTGCCGCCAGGTCCTTTCCGAATTCTGTGAAGATCTACCTATCCTCGTGGAAGCGGGCGAGACCGGGGAGAGACGTCTCTTCCGCCTGGCCGCCCTCCTTCCCCATCCCTTTACCCTGGAGCCTTGAACATCCCATGGACATCAGAGAATTGATCCGGTTGAAGACCTCGGGAGAGGAATTCACCCCCGAGGCCATCGATTTTTTCGTTCGTTCCCTCGTGGACGGGACCTGCACGGACGAGCAGCTCGGGGCCCTTCTCATGGCTTTCTACTTCCAGGGGCTTACGGCGGCGGAGATCCGGGTGCTCACCGAGAGACTCGCCCACTCGGGAAGGACCCTGGGGGGACGGCGGGCGGGGATCCCCAGGCTGGACAAGCATTCCACAGGCGGGGTG
>CAYQBW010000246.1:0-5099 GCA_964415725.1 uncultured Planctomycetia bacterium | reverse complement strand
CCTCCCTCTCCGGGCGATCTCGTCCTCCCCGGGGGGCTGAGCCATGGGACCTCCCCCGCCCGGAGAGGGAGGAGCTCCTCCCCCGGGACGGCCCATCCGCCGGGCCCGCCGGGTGCTCCTCTTCTTGGCCTGGAACATCTGGGCGATGAGCCCGCCCCCCATGACCAGGAGGAGGAGGAGAAGCTGGATGACGTCGTCCAGGCTCACGGCGCCTCCTTATGTATTGGTTCCGCCCGAAACAGGACCGCCGCCGGATTCCCCGCCCTTGGCGATATTCTTGCGCATCTCCGTATCCGCAGCGATGTTCTTGTAGCGGTAGTAGTCCATGATGCCCAGGTTGCCGCTCCGGAAGGCCTCGGCGATGGCCTTGGGCACCTCCGCCTCGGCCAGGACCACCTTGGCCTGGTTGGAGACCACCTCGGCCTTCATCTCCTGCTCCCGGGCCACGGCCATGGCGCGGCGCTCCTCGGCCTTGGCCTGGGCGATGCGCTTGTCCGCTTCCGCCTGGTCCGCCTGGAGCCTGGCGCCGATGTTGGCCCCGATGTCCACGTCGGCGATATCGATGGAAAGGATCTCGAAGGCCGTCCCGGCGTCCAGGCCCTTGGCGAGGACCGTCTTGGAGATGTTGTCCGGGTTCTCCAGGACGTCCTTGTGGGAGTTGGAGGAGCCGATGGTGGTGACGATGCCCTCGCCCACCCGGGCGATGATGGTCTCCTCCGTGGCGCCGCCCACCAGCCTGTCGATGTTGGTCCGCACCGTGACCCGGGCCTTGGCCAGCACCTGGATCCCGTCCTTGGCCATGGCCGCCACCTCGGTCTTACCCGACGCCGGATTGGGGCAATCGATGACCTTGGGGTTCACGCAGGTCCTCACCGCCTCCAGCACGTCCCGGCCGGCCAGGTCGATGGCGGCGGCCTTCTTGAAGTCCAGGGGGATCCCCGCCCGGTCCGCCGCGATCAGCGAGCGGACCACGTTGATCACGTTGCCCCCGGCCAGGTAGTGGGCCTCCAGGTCGCGGGTGTCCACGGGCACCTTGGCCTGGACGGCGGAGATCTTGGCCCGGACGATGACCGTGGGATTCACCTTCCTGAGCGACATCCCGATCAGGTGGAAGATGGAGATCTCCGCCTTGCTCAGGTAGGCCTGGAGCCACAGGTTGAAGAACTTGAAGATCACGATCCCCACGATGAGGATCACAAGAAGGCCCAGGGCGACCAGGATCCAAACCAGGTCTCCCGCAACCAGGATCATGCCGAGAAGACTCATCATCGGTTTCCTCCGTGGTTCATTCCGCCGAACTCAGGTCCCGCTCTCTCCCTCTCCCGCCATCAGCCCTCCCCCGCCGGAAGAGGCGGCTCCCCCTTCCCGGGGCAGGGCTTCCACGATCACCCGGTTTCCCTCGATCCGCGCCACCCTGACCGGCGTCCCCTTCTCGATCATCACGCCCCGGGTGACCACGTCAACACGTTTCCCGTCGATCGAGGCCACCCCGGCGGGCCTCAAGGGGGAAAGGGCGGTCCCCTCCTTCCCCACCAGGGACTCCAGCCCCTTGGTGACGGCCGTTCCGCTGGTTTGGTCGAAAGTGGGGCCGGCCAGGATGAGACGTTTTCCGAAGGGCGTACTGGGAAGAATCTTGAAGGCCAGAAGAAGGGTCATGGGCACCAGGACCAGGATCGCCAGGAGAAAGATGATCCCGGCGTTCACCCCCACGTGGATGAAAGCCAGCACCACGGCGCTGCCCACGCTCACCGAGGCGAGGATGGCCAGGATCCCCATGGAAGGAAAGAAGACCTCCGCCGCCACCAGAAGAAGGCCCAGGATCAGGAGAAGAATGGGAACGACGACGCTCATGTTTCCTTACTCCTCTCCTCTTCCAGGCGTTTCACCACCACCTTGTTGCCCTCCACCCGGAGAATCACCAGCTCCGTTCCGGGGTCCAGGAATTCCCCCTCGGTCTGCACGTCCAGGATCTCTCCCTCGAATTCCGCCCTTCCCGCGGGCCGCAGGGGGGAGAGGGCCTTGCCTCTCTTCCCGGGCCTGGCGACCTCCGATTCCAGGAGCACCCGGGCCTCTGCCTGGCCGGTGAACCGCCCCGGGCCGCCGGGGGAATCCAGGATCACTTTGTGGAAGAGGGGCATCCCGGGAAGGAGCTTGGCGATGAGGAACCCTCCCGCGATGAGAAGGAGCACTGCGGCCACGAAGTATTGCAGGTTCTCCTCCAGGTAGAGGGTCTGCATCCCGTTCTCGGGGATGATGAAACTCTGGAAGGAGAGAACCAGTCCGGCCAGGGCCATGAGCACGCCGATCCCCCCCACGACGAAGGTCCCGGGAATCACGAAGAGTTCCAGGAGGATCAAGGCCACCCCGCCCAGAAAGAGAAGGGGTTCCAGCCAACCCGCCAGGCCGGCGTAGTAGTGGGCCAGAAAGAGCAGGAAGAAACAGACCAGGGAAAGCACCTCGGGCACCCCGAAGCCTGGAATCTTCAGGGCCACCATCCCGAAGAGCAGTCCCCCCATCAGGAGGAGGAAGGAGATGGACTCCAGGAAGTCCACGAACTTCTCCGTCGCCGTGGGATGGAGTTCCTTCACCTCCGAGGGATCCACGTTGAAAAGGGAGAGAAGGCCGGAGAAATCCTCCACCGTTCCGTCCGAGACGCCCAGGTCCAGGGCCTGGGGCGCCGTCAGGGTCACCAGGGAGTGGGAATCGCAGATCAAGGCGATGGGCTTCACCTCGTAGCCCTGCTCCACGAGAAGGTCCTCCTGCTCGCGTGTGAGGACCCGCACGGTGGTGACGCCCTGCTTGTCCTTCACCTGGACCTTCCGGATCTCCATGGTGGGATCCACCATGCCCTCGGCCAGAACGCTCACCGTCTTCCGCCGCCCCTCGGGAAAGGCCAGGGCCAGGGAACGCATCATCGAGCGGAGGGCCGAGATTTCCTTGGACCGGATTCCCTCGGGAATCTCCTTGGGGCGGCCCAAGGCGTCCATCTGGATGGGATAGGCGTCGCCGATCACCGCCGAGGGCGTCATGTAGATCCTTCCCGTGGAAAGGGCCAGGATGGCCCCGCCCGAATAGGCCTGGGAATTCACGAAGGCCACCACCTGGACCCGGCTCTTGCGGATGGCCTGGACCATGGTCACGAGCTGGCGGGTGGCGTCCAGCCTGCCGCCCGGGGTGTCCAGCTCCAGGACCACCATGGCCGCCTCCCCGGCCTGGACTTCCCGCAGGGCCCGGCTCACCAGGGCGACCTGGGGCCAGCCGATGGGCCCCTGGATGCGCACCCGCAAGGTGGCGGGCGCCGAAGGCGTCCCTCCCTGGGGAACCCCGCAAGGGGCCGCCCCTCCCAAGAGAAGACTTGCCGCCAGGAAGCCCCCCATAAGGAGGGAAGACTTCCCGAACCGAAAGATAACGTTCACCCCTGGCCTCCTGGATGGAGGTGGAAGAAACCGGAACAGGGAAAGAAGTCTAAACATCCCTTCCTCTCTCAAAAAGGGTGGGGCCTCAGGACGATAGGTAAAGGAAGGATGGGGGCGGGTCCAGGAAGGGATTCCCGGGATAGGTGATGGAAGAGAGGATCTCCAAAAAAACACAGGACCTCCTGTCCCGGTTCCAGGAGGCGGCCGGCGCCATGGAAGAGGCCCTGGCGGCGGCCCGGGAGGGGTCTTCCGCGGGGAAGGAAAAGGAGGCGATCCTGGACCGGGCCGCGAACCTGCTCGTAAACCTCGTCCTGGACCGGGGGGAGGTGGCCCTTCGCTTCACCGAGGCCTGGCCCCTCCTCGAGGCCCGGGCCGGGGCCTTTCCCATCCCCAAGCCGATTCTCAACCGCGTGTGCCGCCGGGCCTTCCAGGAGGGCCTCAGGGCCCTGCGTTTTCACTCCTTCCTGAACCAACGGGAGGCGCGGAAACTCCTGGAAATCCTGGCCCGGGCGCCCATGGGAGGCCGCGAGGGTTCCGGCGAGGACGAACCGGACCTGATGACCCAGCTCTGGGAAGCGGACCTCCGGACCCTTTCCCTGGAAGCCGTGGGAGACCCCCACTTCTCCACCTTCTCGGGGCTGGAGACGGGCCGGGGAGGCCGGGTCCCCTTCCCCTCCTTCGGGGGAAAGGACAAGGTCCGCAAAGAGATCCGGACGCCCTTGCTCCTCAGGACGGGAATCTTCCTTGTCCAGGCCCTGGCGGAAGATCCGGAACGCCGGCCCCGTGTGGCCCCTCTCTTCCGCCAGGTCCTGGAAGGCCTGGTCCGGCGGGGGGACCTGGCCGGGGCGGTGGAACTCTTCCGGGTGATCGAGAAAACCCGCCAGATCACCGAGGCGGGCCTCAAAAGCCTCCACCAGGCCCTGGACCCCTTCCGGAACAGGGCCTGGGTGGACTCGGTGATCCCCATCCTGGAAAGCCTGGGGAACCCGACCACCGTGGGGGATTTCTTCTTTCTTCTTGGCCCTCCCCTGGTCCCCCACCTCCTGGAAGCCCTGAGAAAACCCGAGTCCTCGGAAACCCTCTTCGACGTATTGTCCCACATGGCCCGCCGCGACCCCAGGCCCTTCCGGGAGTGGTTGAAGACGGCTCCTCCCCCGGGCCAGATGGACCTCCTCAAGATCCTGGCCGAGGCCAAGGATCCGGGCCTGGTTCCCCTCTCCCGGAACCTCCTGGAAAGCCCTCAACCCCAGGTCAGGGCCCTGGCCCTCAAGGCCCTGGCCCAGGCCCCCATGGAGGAGATCCGTCCCTACGTATGGAAAAGCCTGATGGACCGGTCCATCCCCGTGCGGATCCTGGGCCTCAAGATCCTTGCCGCCAAGGGCGGAGAAGAAGACCTGGCCCCCCTGAAAAAAATCATCCACGGACGGGCCTTCTTCCGCAGGGAGATCCAGGAAAAACAGGCCGCCCTGGAAGCCCTGGCCCGCATCCAGGGGGAAGCGGCCCTGGAGACCCTCCAGGAACTCCTTCACTCCAAGGCCCGGCCCGGGGAGGAGAAGGCCTGGGAGGAGATCCGGTGCGCCGCGGCCCGGGCCCTCCAGTGGATCCCGGGGGAAAGGACCAGGTCCCTGCTCATCGAAGGGAGTCGTTCCGGCTCCCCCGCTCTCCAGAAGACGTGCCTCGCCG
>CAYQBW010000245.1:0-5127 GCA_964415725.1 uncultured Planctomycetia bacterium | reverse complement strand
CGCGTAGAGGCCCGTGGAGATCGATCTCTCCACCACGAGGTGGCACTCCACGGGCCTCTACGCGCCCCCCGGCGAGGCCGTGCAGGTGGTCTTTCCGGCGGGCGTCCCCAAAGGGCGGTTCACCGTGGTCGTGGGCTGTCACACCGATTCCATCCGGGGAAAGCCCGCTTGGCTTCGTTTTCCCCGGATCACCCGCTCCTTTCCCGTGAACAAGGGCGGACCCCTGCTTGTGGGCAACGTCTTCGGGGGCCTGATCTACGTCTCCAACAAAAAGGCTTCCCCCAAGGGCGAAAAAATCCGGGTGACCGTGACCGGGGCGGTCCGGGCGCCGGTCTTCTTCCTGGGAAAGACGAGTCTCGCCGAGTGGAAGAAGACCGTCCGGAACTACCCGGCCCCCTTCGGGGAGATCGCCGGGAAAAAGATGATCCTCTCTCTTCCTTCCCGGGTCCTGCGCGGCCTGGACGACCCGGCAAGGGTGGCCCGCTTCTGGGACCGGGTGGTGGAGGCCCAGGACGAACTGGCCGATTTCCACGAGCGGAACTACCCGGAGCGGTTCGTCTTCGACAAGCAGATCTCCGCCGGATACATGCACTCCGGGTATCCCCTCATGGGGCCCGTCTCGGCGGCGCCCAGGGCGGTGGACGTGGACACCCTGATGGTCAAGGGCAACTGGGGGATGTTTCACGAAATCGGCCACAACCACCAGGCCCTCCACTACCACACCTACGCCAACCCCTGGACCTTCGACGGCAATATCGAGGTCACGGTGAACATCTTCGCCTCCTACACCTACGTGGCCGTCCTGAACAAGCCGGAGAACATGGGCCACCAGCACTGGCGGACGGACCTCCTGCCCCAGGAAATCCAGAAGACCTATACAGACAAGCCCTACCCCCAAAAGAGCCACAAGGAAAGGTGCCTCTTCTGGGTCCACCTGATCGAGGAATTCGGGTGGAAGACGCTGCACCAGGTCTTTTCGGACTACATGAAACTCCCAAAGTCCGCCTGGCCCAGGACCAACCTGGCCAAGAGGAGCCTGCTATTGGAGATCTACTCCAGGCGGGCCGGCTGCAACCTGGCCCCCCTCTTCGAAGGATGGGGGCTGGAAGTCACCAAGGAAGCAAAGGACAAGGTGAAGAGCCTTCCCCCCTGGAGGCCCAAAGTGGCCCTCCCCAAAAGGGCCTGACTCGTTTCCGGAAAGAGGACCCTGACCCATGGCGGAAGAAAAGAAGCCTTCCCTTTCGGCGGAGGAGGTCCTGGCCCTGGGCCGGACCTTCCAGACCTGCATGCCTCTTCTGGCGGCGGTGGAGCTAGGGATCCCGGAGATCCTCCGGGAGAAGGCCCCCCTGGACGCGGCGGAGGCCGCCCGGGCTCTTGGGGCCGATCCCAGGGGGACGGAAATCCTCCTGGACGCCCTGGCGGCCCAGGGAATCCTGGAGAAGGGGGAGAAGGGCTACCGGATCCCCCGCGGGATGGAGCCTCTCTTCGGCGAGGACGACGAGGAGAGCGTTCTTCCCATGCTCCGCCATTACGTCCACATGGCCCGGACCTGGGTGGACCTGGCCGCGGCGGTGCGCCGGGGCGGGCCCGACCCGGAGCGGAAGCCTTTCGAAAAGGACGAGGACCGGTGCCGGGCCTTTATCGGGGCCATGCACGTGGTGGGAAGAAAGACGGCCCCCCGGATGGCGGCCGCCATGGCGCCGGCCCGGTTCAAGCGGTTTTTGGACGTGGGGGGCGGCTCGGGGACCTATACGATCGCCCTCCTGCGGGAGGCGCCGGGACTGGAAGCCACCCTCTTCGATCTCCCCCAGGTGATCCCCCTGGCCCGGAAGAGGCTGGAAAGAGAGGGGCTTTTGGGCCGGGTGCGCCTGGAACCGGGGGATTTCAACAAGGATCCCCTGCCGGGGGGGCACGACATGGTCCTGCTCTCGGCCATCATCCACCAGAACAGCCGGGAGGAGAACCGGAGGCTCTACAAGTCCTGCCGGAAGGCCCTGGAGCCTGGGGGCGTCCTGATCATCCGGGACATCGTCATGGACGAGAGCCGCACCTCCCCCCCGGAGGGAGCGCTTTTCGCCGTGAACATGCTGGTCCACACCCGGGGAGGGCGCACCTTCAGCTTCTCCGAGATCCGGGAGGACCTGGAGGCGGCGGGCTACCGGGAGGTCCGGCTCGCCCGCCGGGGGGCCTGGATGGACAGCCTGGTGGAGGCCCGGAACCCGGGTTAGCCCCGGCCGGCCCCGGTCAGAACTTGACCACCATCGGTTTCCCCCCCGGCGAGGGCAGGGACCGGACGTGGGTGAAGATCCGCATTCCCCGCGGCCCCTGGTCGCCGACTCTCAGCGTGTAAAGGCCCGGCGCGAAAACCTTGGGCCGGAAATGGGTCCCCTGGATGCGCAGGGTGTAGACGATCTCTCCCGTCTTCTCGTCGATTACCTGGATTACGGGATCTCGCATTCCCTCGACCCGGACTTCCGGGAGCCAGGCCGCGGCCTTCCTGGCGTAGTCGTCGAGCTGGTGGAATACCACGGGCCAGCCGTAGTAGGGCCTGGCTCCCTTGGCCGCGGGGTCCACCCACCTGGGCCAGACCTCCAGGGAGACCACCCGGGTGTCCTTGTACATCCTGGCGATCCCGTAACCGGTGGCCCGGTTGTAGAGGCGGGCGGGTTTCAGGTTTACCTGCCTGGGGTTGGCCACGGCGTAGACCGTCACCTTGTTCCCGAACCCGTCCAGGAAGTCGCCCGTGTAGGGCGGCGCTCCGGGGGCGCGGTTCTTGCCGGGAACGGGCGGAAACCACCTTCTCGGCCAGATGTTGCCGATCGAGGGGACGCACATGGCGTAGCATGAATCCCTCCAATCCTCTACGCCGTATTGGATCGTGCTGCCCAGGTGCTGGTCCCCGGCCACGTGGAAGGCGAAGGCCTTGCGCATCCTCCGGATGGCCTCGTTCCGGCCCGTCTGGGGCCAGCCGTCGGAGTCGAAGTCCGTGGCGATCCTGTCTCCATGGATGTATTCCCCCGGCTTGGGGATCTTCATGCGCGGCACCACGTTGTCGTCCCTGGCGGAGGCGGGCAGGGTGGCGATGTTGCAGAAGATCGTCTGGGAGAGGACCACCTTCATCCAGGCCCCGCCGGACCAGTCGGCGGCCCAGTGCTCCAGGAAATCGAGCTGGCGTTTCCCCAGGAGGTGGGCGCCGGGCACGTCGGCCTCCTTGGCGGCGTTGAACTTCATGTTGTGGGGCCAGCCGTTCCAGATGTCCGCCTGGGGGAGCAGGGGCTTGGGGGCGGACTTGAACTTCCGGTCCTCGAGAACGGCGAAGCTCACACCGCCGTAGAGGATGGAGCAGTAGTAGACGGTGATGCCCTGCTTCACCGGCGTGGGATCGTAGGGGTCGGGCAGGTGGCTCGTCTGGGTCCGCTGGACCATGTTGACGAAGGCTGCGGGCATGTTGTAGCCGCCGCTGTCCTGGCGGGCCGCGTTGTCGCCGTGGGGATCCACGGCCTTTCCCCCGCAACCCCAGAGATTGGAGTTGAAGACGTCGTGGTCGTCGGGGATTGATACGGTAGGACGGTTTTTTATGATGGACCCGAAGGCCCAACCGTAGAGATACCACTTGCGGAGATACTCCAGGACGGCGATATCCAGGGGCTTGCGCTGGCACCCGTAGTCCCCAGAGTTCTCATAAATCTGGTCTCCCGAAAAGAAGAGGAAGTCCGGATGCTGGGCCTTGACGTGCTCCAGGACCTCCGTGTTGGGAAAGCCCATGTCTCCGTTGCCCGTGAAGGCGGCCAGGATGAAGGGCCTTGTGCCGTCGGGCTCCCTGGCGATCGTGCCCTGGTAGAAATACCGGCGCCTCCGGTTCCCCCGGGAGAGGAGGGCGTAGGAGAGGCGGTAGGGCGTGGCCCGGGAGGAATCCCACCCGGTCACCCGAAAGCGGGCCGTCCGGGCCAGGGGGTCGATGACGGCCCGTCCCGCTTCTTTCCACTTGCCCTCCCTGGAGAGGGTCTCGAGGATGACGTAGGGATATTCCTTCTTCCCGAGAGGCGGCATCTGGGCGGTGAGTTTCAGGATTCCCCGGCTCAGGGTATATTGGGCGAAGAGGACGGGGCCGAAGGCCCTTTTTGGGTGATGGACCAGGCCGGCGCCCGAAGCGGTCCAGTCCGCGAACCAGGCGCAGACTTCCCCTTGCCTGTGATCCCGCCCGGGAAGGTGGCAGGAGAGGGCCAGGTTTCCCGAGAAGTCTCCGGAGGGCAACGCGGCTTCCAGGGTTTCCAGGACTTTTCCGGAGGCGGGGTCCACCCGGAAGAGGCGGGCCAGGAAGCCCTTTTGGGCCGGGGCCAGTTCCAGGCGAAGGAGGGTGTCCCGGGGCGTCCCCGACGGCCTGGTCCGGGCGAGGACCCGCAGGGAGGGCCCGGCCAGCATGAGCCCGCCCGCCGGGGAGATCCCGGCGAACCACCCCTTGCCCCGGACGGCGTTTTCCCTGTAGTCGTGGAAGATCCCCTTGGCGCCGAAGAGAAAACCGATCCATCCCTTGCGCTTGGCCGCGGGGAAGGATGCCGGGTATCCGAGCCGGGCCTGGATGTTCACCGATCCCTTGCCGTTCAGGTCGTAGGTGAGGAGGTGAAGGTTTCGGTTCTTGCCGGCGTATACGCACTCAACCCGACCTTTCCTGAGGCGCCAGTCGGCGAGCCTGTTGGCCCAGTAGGAGGGGCCGATCCAGATGCGGTCGGCTTGGGTGGGCCAGTCGGACCGGAAGGAGGCGGCCTGGCCGGTCTTGCGCGGGAAGAGATCGCAGGAAGCGAGAAGGAGGAAGAGAAAAACGGGAAGAAGGCTCTTATTTTTCATCATGGCCTGGAGGATAGGACGCCAGGGCCCTTTTGAGAAGAGAGAGGTAGACCTCCCGCCGGGGCTGGAGGAGGATCCCCAGGGGACGGGATCCCCTCGAAACCCGGAAAGGCCGGGATCCTTCCCCAGGGGGGGCCCAGAACGTCCGTGCCCAGAACCCTTTTCCGGCCTGGATCCCCCATGCCGGTTTGTAGAGCCCCGGTGCGGGAAGGCGGAATTCCAGGACCGCCCTGGTTCCAGGGAGGGACCGGGAGGGGAGGCCGGAGCGGCCCAGGAAGAAGG
>CAYQBW010000244.1:1305-5136 GCA_964415725.1 uncultured Planctomycetia bacterium | reverse complement strand
CCCCCCCGGAGGTGGAGGCCAGGTCCCCGCCCAGGGACTCCACCGCCTCGGCCAGGGCCTCGCCGGAGCGCTTCCTGGTGCCCTCGGCAAGGCAGGACCCTGCCAGGTTCCCGAGCCCCGCCTTGGGCCGGGTCTCGAATTCCGCTCCCCCGTCGATGCTGCAGGCCAGGGACACCACGGGCACGCCTTTCATCCGGACCGCAAGCACCCGGAGCCCGTTGTCCAGGACCGCCCGCCTGACCGGCGGAAACCGCCGCCCTCCCCGGCGGAAACAGAGGCTCCCGGGCCTCTTTCCGGGAAGGGCCCCGGCACCGGAGAGGGACCCTCCTCCCTGCCCGGGGGAGCCGGCCTTTCCGGCGGGAAAACTCCAGCCCGTGGTCTTGGAGGGTTCCCGGAGGAACCGGGCCGCCGCCTCCATCACGTCCTTGGCCGAGGCGCGAAGGACCCGGCCTTCGTAGGAGGCCATGGCCTGGAGGTTTCCTTCGACGGCGTATTCCCCGTAACGCACGGCCCTGCCGTAGGTCCCCTCCATGGCGAAGTGCAGGCCCGTGAGGACCCGGGCCCGGGCCCTTTCCATCTCCCTTTTGCCCGGCGCCCTGGAGGCGAGCCGTTCCACCTCCTGGGCCACGATCCGCTCCACCCTTTCCGGCGGCGCGCCCTCCTTGAGTTCCACCATCACCCAGAAGAGCCCCGGGTCCAGGTGGCTCTCGTTGTAGACCGAGATGGAGCCGGCCAGCTCCTCGCCCTTGACGAGCCTCTTGTAGAGCCGGGAAGCCCTCCCGCCGCCGAGGATCACCGCCGCGAGATCCAGGATCGGATCCTCCGGGTCGGCGACGCGCACCCCCTTCCAGGCCACGGCCAGGCGGGCCAGGTTCCCCGGGGCCCGGACCTCCACCCTTCGCGGGCCTTCCTGGGGAGGCTCGGCCGGGGCGAAGGGCCTCTCCGACCCGGTGGGAGGAACCCTCTCGAAATACTTTTTTACGGATTCAAGGGCCGAGGCGGCGTCGAAGTCCCCGCAGAGGACCAGGACGGCCCGGTCGGGGCCGTAGTGCCGGCGGTAGTAGCGAAGCATCTCCTCCCGCCCGAGGCGGACCAGGTCCTCCTCCCAGCCGATGATGGGATGGTGGTAGGGGTGGACCTGGTAGGCCGCGGCCTCCACTTCCTGGCAGAGAACGCGCCAGGGTTCGTCCCTGCCCATGCGCAGCTCCTCCAGGACCACCTTCTTCTCCCGCTCGAACTCCACCGGGTCGAGCAGGCACCCCCGCATCCGGTCCGCCTCGATCTCCAGGACCTTCTCCCACCGGTCGGAGGCGACCTGGAAGTAGTAGCCCGTGGAATCCTTGCCCGTCCAGGCGTTGTTCTGGCCTCCCAGCCGGGAGGTGATCGCGTCGATCTCCCCGCGTTTCAGGCGCCGGGTGCCCTTGAACATCATGTGTTCCAGGAAATGGGAGAGTCCCGTCTCCCCCCGGCCCTCGTCCCGGGAACCTACGGTGTAGCAAAGCAGGGAACAGACCAGGGGAAGCTCCCGCTGTTCCAGGAGGAGGACCCGGAGGCCGTTCTTCAGCTTTTCTTCCCTGAGCTTCTTCCGCGCCATTTCCTCGTCTTCCTCTCTCCTCGGCCCTTCTCCCCGGGCCCGGCGAGAAGCTCCCGGACCTCGGCGGGCGTCAGGGGCCGGAAGGCCCCGGGCTTGAGCTTGTGGATCGTGAGCGGGCCGATCCGCACCCTCTTCAAGCGAAGCACGGGCAGGCCCAGGCGGGCGAAGGTCCGGCGGATCTCCCGGTTTCGTCCTTCCGTAAGAGTGACCAGAAGGGAGGTCCTCTCGGAGGTCCTCTTGCGCACCAGGATCTTCATGCCCCTCGTCCGGCCCTCGGAGAGCCAGATCCCGCCCTTGGCCTTGGCCAGGACTTTGGGGTCCACCTTTCCCCGGACCTGGACGGCGTAGGTCTTGGGAATGCCGTAGCGGGGATGGGAGACCCGGTTGGCGAATTCCCCGTCGTTGGTCACGAGAATGAGCCCTTCGGAGTCCATGTCCAGGCGGCCCACGCAGAAGAGCCTGACTCCCGGCCTCCGGGGAAGGAGGTCCACCGCCCTGGGGTGCCTTTCCCGGGAATAGTTGGTGCAGACCACCCCCTTGGGCTTGTTGAGAAGGTAGTAGTAGCGCTTCCCCCGTTTCAGGGGCGCCCCGTCGAGAAGGACCCGGTGAACCCCTTCCAGGACCCGGAAACCCGGGTCGGTGACGGTCTTCCCGTCCACCTCCACGTGCCCTTCCTGGATGAGGAGGTCCGCCTTCCGCCGGGAGGCGATCCCGCACAAGGCCAGGTAGCGGTTGAGCCGGACCCCCTCGCTCCCGCCTTCCTTGCCTCCTCCTTCTTTCTTTTTCTCTCTTTCTTTCACCATCCCAAGGCCCTCCCGGGCCGGGCCGCCAGCAAACTCCAGGGAGAGGAATCCCCTCCTTCCACCTGGACCGGGCCGAGCCCGGCGGGAAGGAGAAGGGTATCCCCCGCCTTCGGGCAAGGCCCGCCTTTTCCCCCGATCCTGACTCTCCCCCGGGTCACGGTGAGGATGGTGAAAGCCCCTTCCCCTCCAATCCGGCCGGCCCAGGGGGAGGAGACACGCTCCAGGAGAAACCAGGGGGTCTCCAGGAGAAGGGCCCTTCCGGGGGCGGAGCCCGGCCGGGAAGGCCCGGAAGGAGGGGGAGCGGAGAAGTCGATCACGTCGAAGGCCTTGTCCAGGTGAAGCTCCCTGGGGCGCCCGTCCAGGCCGGCCCTGTTCCAGTCGAAGAGCCTGTAGGTGACGTCGGAATTGGTCTGGACTTCGTAGGCCACGACACCGCCCCCCAGCCCGTGGACCGTCCCGGGGGGGATCCAGAACAAGTCCCCGGGAGTGGGCGTGAAGGACTGGAGCAGGTCCCCCACCGTTCCCAGGCGGCAGGCCTCCTCCAGGTCTTCCCGGCGGGTTCCCGGGCGAAGGCCCAGAAAGACCTTGGCCCCGGCCTCGGCGGCCAGGACCAGCCAGGCTTCGGCCTTCCCCTGGTCCCCTTCCACCCGGGCCGCGTATTCCCAGGAAGGATGCACCTGGATGGAGAGAAGCCCCCGGGCGTCGAGAAACTTCACCATCAGGGGAAACCTCTCTTCTTTCCCTTTCCCCGGCGGCCTGCCCAGGAGGCTTGCGGGGTCTTCTTCCAGGAGGGAGTGGAGGGAACGTCCCTTCAGGGGGCCTTCCCGGACGAGGCTCGCCCCCTCGGCCCGGTCGTAGACTTCCCAGGACTCACCCAGGGGGCCCCCGCCGGGCAGGGCCTTTCCGAAAAGTCCGGCCAGGGAATCCCCCCCCCAGACCTTGGGAAGAAGGCGGGGCTCCAGGAGAAGGGGATCCGAAAGGAGGGGGCTCCAGGACATGGCCGGAGATTCTAGGGAAAAGGCGGCCCCAGCGGAATCCATGGTTCCGGGAGGCGGGGAATCGGCCTCAACTGGGCCACGCAGGGGCGCCGGGAACGGCGGGTTCGGGTGCCGGTTGGGGCCTTAGCCTTGCGCACCACTTGAAAAGGGCACAGTTTTTCGGCCCACCCCCTTTGGAATCGGCCCGGACTCCCGCCGGAGGGGGGGCCCATGAGGAGCGATTCAGCCGTCTTCGGCTGCTAAGCGACGATGGGGCGCCACGAAGGCGGGCGAAAACCCAAGACTCCCATCGACCCTCCTGGAAAAGGGCACAGTTTCTCGACCCAGGCCTTAGGGAGGTGGATTCGGCGGGGAAGGGGAGGATGGAAAATCCCGGGAGGGCCGGGCCCCTCCCGGGATCTATGGTCTTTTTCTTTTTTCTAGCTGGCCGCGGGAG
>CAYQBW010000244.1:0-1295 GCA_964415725.1 uncultured Planctomycetia bacterium | reverse complement strand
GGGAGGGGTCGCGTGGGGCGCGGCCTTGCCGGAGGAGGTCACTCCGGGAGGAAGGATCACTTTCACCGGCCTGGTCCGGGGCTTCTTGGGGGAGGGCTTGGAAGACTTGCTCCCCTCTTCCTGGGGAAGGTCCTGCCAGAGGGGCTTCTCCCAGTCCTTCATGCTGGAGACCTCCACCCGGTTGTCCATGCCCTGGATGGGGTGCTCCTCCAGGATCTTGGCCAGCTGGGCGGCCTGGGGATTCTTGGGCCAGGCCTGCCTGGCCATGGCCAGGGCCTTCCTGGCCTGGGGAAAGTCCCCGAGTTTCAGGTAGCACTGGGCCAGGTCGCTCCAGATGACTCCCTTCACCTTGCCGGGGGCGTTGGGGGAAGCCGAGGCCTGGAGAAGCTGGCTCCTGGCGGCCTTCCACTTTCCTTCCTTGAGCAACGTCTCTCCCCGGACCAGGTGGAAAAGGGTGGTCTCGTCCAGGCTCTTGGGGAGAGGGCGGATCTCGGTGATTTCGATCCACGCCGTTCCCTGGAAGGTGTTGCGGACGAGCCCCACCACCCGGGCCCGCTGGTATTTCTTGAGCTTGTAGAGGGGAAGGGCCGCGCTGGACCTCTTGTCCACGAAAAGGAAATGGAAGTCCTTGCGGAACTCCTCCAGCTTCCAGATCTCCTGTTCCGCTCCCCAGGCGGCGAGTCCCACGTAATCGGTGGGCACGAACCGCGTGAAGAAGGGGTTGTAGACCGTGCTGAGGCCTCCGAACTGGATGTCGAAGGTCACCCATACGTTCTTGAACGCTTCAGGATTGTTCCTGATGGCCGTGAGAGTGGTCTCCTTGGGCTGGGTGAACCCCTGGAGATCCTCGATCCTCTGGGCCTCCGCCCGCGGGAAGAATACCGCCAGGCCGAAAACAACCGTGAGCCACTTCGCTCGAGGCATCGCTCCGCTTCCTTTCCCGGAAAAACCCGATGTAACACCCCGACGCCCGGGTCACTTCGCCTCGGTGAGTCTCGCCACCAGCCTGGCGAAAGCGACCTCGAGCATCTCGTCCGTCAAATAGCGGTCCTTGGCGATCAGCTCCTTGAGCAGCTTCACCTTCTCTTTCCGGTCCTTGACTTTTTTCAGCCGCTCCAGGAGCTCATCGGCCTTGGGATCGGACGTCGGGTCCATCTCGCGAAACCATGCCTCACTTCTTGAGAAGTTCACCGACGCCGATCCTTCCTTCCTTGGATCGGCTGAAACCGAGACAGACTTGAACCTCCCGGGGCCCTCCCTCCCCCCTTGGGGCCGGACTCTCCGCTTTCCCATCC
>CAYQBW010000243.1:0-5136 GCA_964415725.1 uncultured Planctomycetia bacterium | reverse complement strand
ATCCCTCCCCCGCCCCAGGAAAGAGGCTTCTACCTGAACCATCTCCCAGGGGGCAAATACAAGAAGATGCTCTACACCCTGGAATCCACCCCCAGGGCTCTCCTGGGCCCGGACAAGAAGGCCAAGGTCTGTTTGCCCTGCCCCGGGCGATATGCCGTCATCTGGTTCGAAGAGAGCCCGGGTATGCACGGAATCGGCGGAAAGACCCACTTCATTCAGGTAGAGGACCGCCCGGGCCAGGTCTTCCACATTAGAGATGAATAGGGAACAAAGCCCTCCCCCCCGGGCCGAAGGGTTCTCTTTGGACTGGCCCTCCCCGAGGCCGATCCTTTAGGGTCGGCTTCGTTCTTCTTTCTTCAGGCAAGGACCAGGACGGTTTGGAATGCGCTTCTACATGAAGTTTGGCCTTCGCGGGCCTTTTGTCCCCTCTCTTTTCCTCCTTCTCTTTTCCCTTTTGGCCGGACTCTCTCCCGCCTTCGGCCAGAAACGGGGGGGGCGGATCGCTCCCGGACCCTTCCTGGTGCAGGTGGTCTCCGCCAAGAACGGGAAGGCCCTGGGAAACGTGGAGATCCGGCTCGGCGGCCGGCACGCCACGACAGGCCTGGAGGGGAAGGCCGTCTTCCAGGGCGTGCCCCCCGGAAAGTGGCCCCTTGTCATCGCCCAGGCCGGCTGGAACCGCCTGGAGAGAGAGGTGGATCTCCCGCCGGGAGCGAGGAAGGCCTTGAAGCTGACCCTTGTCCCGGAAGTGCGGGCCCTCTTCCGGGGAAAGGTGGTGCGGGAAGGCACGGACCACCCCCTGGCCGGGGCGCGGCTCACCCTCCTTCCCCTCCACGTGGAGGCCGCCGTCCAAGGACGGGCGGACTTTTTCTCCGGCTGGGACGGAACCTTCCAGGTCCTGGGCCTTCCCAGGGGAACCTACCGCCTCCAGGCCTCCTCCCGGGGCTTCCTTCCCTGGAGCGCAAAAGTGGAAATCGCCCCCGGCGCCCCGGCCCTCCGGGTGGGCCTGAAACCGGACAAGAAGGTCTACCCCCTGGCGGTGACCCTCCGGGACGCCTTCACCAAGAAACCCCTCCCGGGCGGAAAGGTCACCCTCTGCGAGGCCTGGCCCAAGGGGATCCTGGCCGACGGGGGAACCGGCCCCGACGGGACGGCCCGCTTCCGGGACCTCGCGCTTGGCCCGCCCCTTCTCTCGGACAAGGCGGGCAGGATCGGCCTCACATCGGGAATCCTCCAGGTCCTCGGGGAAGCCCCGGGCTACGAGCCCGCCTTCGACGCCCTCCGCCTGGAGAGAACCCGCTCCTTCACCCTGGACTTATATCCAAAAAGAGTAATCCCCGAAAAGGAGCCCAACGACCAGCCCGGCGCGGCCCAGGACCTGCCGGCCGGGACCACGGTCCTCCTCAAGGCCCAAAAACCCAAGGACCGGGACCTCTTCCGCTTCCACGTCCGCCACGGGTCCCGGGTCACCATAACCCTCGGCCCCTTTCCCCTGTCCATGTCCATGGAGGTGCGGGACGCCTCGGGGAAGAAGATCTTCTCCTACTGGGATTATCCGGGAAGGCGCATCGTCTGCGACACCTACCTTCCTCCCGGAAACTACCTGGTCGCCGCCGCGCCCAGGGGAACCCCCCCTCCCGCCGGGAAGGCCTTCCCCCTGAAGGTGGAGAGAAAGGTCGCCCTGGACTTCCACGAGCCCAACGACCCGGGCTCGGGGGGAAGGCGGATCTTCCCGGGCCTGGCCTACAGGGGTTACATCGCCTGGCCCGGGGACATCGACTGTTTTCGTTTCCACATCGACCGCCCCACGACGGTCCGCTTCTCCTGCGCCCCCCGGCCCTGGCCGGCGGACCTGGCCGTCCTGGACGAGACGGGAAAGGTCCTGGCCTCCTACTGGGACTACCCGGGCCGGGCCGTTTCCATCGAGACTCCCCTGGAGCGGCCGGGTTGGTACACCCTTCGCGTGGCGGGCCGGGGCAAGACGGCCTCGACAGCACCGTATGAATTCTCTTTTGCCGCCATCACCGACCTGGATCCCCCAGGTGGAGACTTTCACCGCGGGCTTTCGAATCCCATGAGGACATTCCCCCTGGGAACCCTGGCCTCGCGGTGTCTCTCCCACCGGGGCAAGAAGGACGCCTACCTCCTCTCTCCCCCCTACCCGGGCACCCTCTTCGTGGAGACCCAGGGCCCGATCTCCATGGAGACGGCCCTCCTGGACGGGCAGGGAAAGCGCCTGGCCGGAACCTGGGATTACGCGGGCCGGGTCTTCCGCCTGGCCCTGGCAAGACCCAAGGCCCGCCCCGTGCGGCTTGTGGTGAAGTGCCGCTCCCCCGGGGCCTGGACCCCTTCCCCCTACACCGTGAGGGCCTGGTTCCGCCGGGCCGGCGAGGAGGAAGAAGGCGGCAGGAACGAGACCCCTGCCACGGCCATCCCGGTGGACCTGGTGGAGCCCATCCTGGGGACCTTCGAACCCGCCGGGGACGCCGACTACTACTCCTTCACCCTGGCCCGGCCGGGCCGGATCGCCCTCCGGGGCAGGTCGCCCGTCACCATGGACCTGGCCCTCCTGGACAGCCGGGGAAAGAGAATCGCCGGAACCTGGGATTACGCTGGAAGGTGGGTGAACGTGTCCGCCTCCCTCCTGCCGGGCCTCTATTTCATCCTGGCCCGGGCCCGCGGAAGAGGCGCCACAGGCCCCGGACAATACGAAATCCGGTCCTCCCTTTACCGGGCCGAGCCCGGGGAGAGGGTCCCCCTGGACTCGGATCCCCCCAGGACCCTGGCCCTGGAAAGGGGCCGCTCTTTCCGCGCCGACGCGCCCAAAGACCTGGACCGCTTTCTTTTCGCCCTCCCCAAGAAGGGAAAGTACTACCTGCTCTTCCGCTTCCCCCTTGCCATGGACTTCACCGTCACGGACCTGGCCTCGGGCAAGAAGGTCCTCGCCACCTGGGACTACGCCGGGTTCCGGCGCTACGAATTGAAACCCGCCGGGGCGACCCGCTACGCGCTGGAGCTGGCCGCCCGCGGGCGAAACTCCTGGTCCCCCTCGCCGGGCCTGGCCATGGTCTCCACCCTGCCCGACCTGCCGGCCATCGAGGACATCTCCGGCGAGGCCGACCCGGTCCGGCCCGCGCGGGTGACCTTCCACAGGAAAGCCCTGGGGGGATTCCCCCGGGGCGCCAAGGTGGAAGTCGATCCCCTGGGGAACGGGTCCTTCTCCCTTTCCCTTCCCCCCGGCGGGGCGACCTGGGAATATCCCGAGGAAGGGGTCTACCCGGCCCGCGCCCGGATCACCGGGCCCAAGGGGCGGACCACGGTCGTCACCTTCTGGGTGAGCGCCCTGGGCCCGCGGGAGCGGAAGGGCGTCCAGGTCAGGCTGGCCAGCCCCCTTCCCGGAACGGTGGTGGACGGGCCCCTGCCCTGCCTGGTCCAGGCCTACAGCTACGAGGCCCCCTTCATCCGGAGCGTCTCGGCCTTCCTGGACGGGAAGCCCGCGGGCCGGGCCTTCCGGGCGCCCTTCTCCATCGACATCCCCTGGGTGGACTTCGGTCCCGGGGAGCACACCCTTTCGGTGACGGCCCTGGACGCCCGGGGAAACACCAAGACCGTATCCAGAAAAGTTGTGATCTCCGAGTATTACGACCTTTCCCCGGCGGACGGATCGACCCAGAGCGGCAATGCCGTCCGGGTCCGCTGGGTCTCGTCGGTCTTCGGGCCGGCGGCGGTGCGCTACAAGCCCGAGGGGGCGGCGGAGTGGAAGACCGCCCGGGGCCAGTCCGGCAGGGAGAGAATCGTCCTTTTGAGGGACCTGGAGCCGGGAAAGACCTACCTCTTCCAGCCCCTGGGCAAGGGAAAGCCCGGACCGGTCCGCCGGGTCGTCCGGATCCGGGGCCTGGCCTTCGGAAAGCCCCTCTACGGGGGGACCATCGCCAGGGATTACGACCAGCGGATCTCCGTGAGCGTCCGGAACCAGGGGGACAAGCCCCTGGCGGTGCGTCTCTCGGCGGAACTTCCAAGAAACAGCAAACTGCTCGCCGCCTTCACGGGCGAGGGGGCCGAGGGGAAGCCCGTCACCCTGAAGGCCGGCGAGGAGAGGGACTTCGTCCTGGGGCTCAGCGCCCAGGACGTGACCCGCCCCCTCCACCGCTTCCCCATCCGCGTCACCTCCCCCGGCGGGATGACCGACCAGGCCGAGGTGGAGATCCACGTCCGGCTCCCTGAAGTGAAGCTTGCCTGGGAAAAAGGCGAAGAAAGCCCGGGCCTTGGACGAACCTACACCCTGAGAAACCAGGGCGACACCCTGACGGATCTCGCCGTCTTCCCCGCCTCGGAGGAGGTGGAGGTCTTCCCGAGGCTCGAGCACGGGATGCTGGAGGCGGGAAAGAGCATGACCTTCTTCGTCCGGCCCAGGATGAAGGAAGGTTTCCGGTCCGTCGAAACGGAGATCGTGGCGCGCTCCCTGGACAAGGAATCCCGGGTGAAGTTCCGGGCCGCCCTTCCCGAGGGGGAGAGCCTTTACAAGCTTCTGCTCCTGCCCGGGGGCGGCCTGGACCGCCCCGGCCGGACCGAGGAGGACGATCTCCGCCTGGCCCGGACCGTGGCGGCGGCCTGGCTGGATCCCTCCATCGTGGACTGGAGCCAAAAGCAGTTTCCCCGGGACACGGACCGGGACGGCCGGCCCGACCGCTGGCAGGTGGAGGACGGCCTCAACCAGGTCCTCTGGACGGGGGACGACACCGACGGCGACGGTAGGGTGGATTTCGTCCGGGCGGATCTCGGGGAGGACGGTGCCGCCGACGCGTCCTGGGTGCTCAGGAAAGGCAAGTGGGAGCGGACCAACCTGGCCGAGGCCTGGCTGGAGATGAAGTTCACCATCCCCAGGAACAGGACACGGTACAAGAAGCACGACCTGGACCTGGTCCTGAACGGCAAGGTCGTGGGATCCCTCAGGAACACCCTCCCCGAGGGGAACTACAGCTTCCGCCTTCCCCCGGCCCTGCTCTCCTGGCGGGGGTCGGGGCAAAGGGAGACCAACACCCTGGAGATCCGCTCCCGCTTCCAGAACTTCGCCCACTACGCCATCACCAGCGACTTCCAGGTGAAGTGCCGGCTCCAGGGCATCCAGGCCTGGATGCC
>CAYQBW010000242.1:0-5140 GCA_964415725.1 uncultured Planctomycetia bacterium | reverse complement strand
CCCTGGAGAAGGGGGAGGCCCAGGCGGTGAGCGCCGGCGTGGAAACCCTGGCCGCCGCCCTGGGGGACAAGAAGATCCGCGAGTTCCTGGCGGCCCCGGTGGTTTCCAAGGAGCGGAAACTCGATCTTTTGGGGAAGATCGCAGGCGGCCTGGACGGCCTTTTCGGGAGGTTCCTGGAGATGGTCGTGGCCCGGAGGCGGGAGAAGGCCTTGCCCTTGATCTGCCGGAACTTCCACGATCTCCACCTGGAAGCCCAGGGAGCCGTGGAAGGAGTGGTGGAAGCGGCCCGGCCCCTTTCGGAGGAGGAAGTGGAACGGCTCTCCCGTGCCATGGCCGGGGCGCTGGGAAAGAAGAAAGTGATCCTGGAGGTCCGGGAGAGGCCGGACCTGATCGCCGGCGCCCGGGTCCGGGTGGCGGGGAGGCTTTACGACTCCAGCGCGGCAGGGCGGCTGGAAGCGTTGCGGAGGCGGCTTTTGGGCGTGCCTCTTTGACCCAAGGAGATTGGAATCGAAATGGCGGACCTGAAACCCTCTGAAGTGACCTCGGTCTTGAAGAGCGAGATCGAGGGGTTCGAAGGGGGGACCTCCATGAGCAGCGTGGGCACCGTCCTCCAGGTGGGTGACGGTGTGGCGCGCATCTACGGCCTGGACGACTGCATGATGTCCGAGCTCTTGGAGTTCCCCAACGAGGTGATGGGCGTGGCCCTGAACCTGGAGGAAGACAACGTGGGGGCCGTTCTGCTCGGCGAGGCGGCGAGCGTCAAGGAAGGGGACACGGTCCGCACCACGGGCAGGATCATTTCCGTGCCCACGGGACTCCAGCTCTGCGGCCGGGTGGTGGACTCCCTGGGGCGGCCCCTGGACGGCAAGGGCCCCGTGCCCTGGACCGAGGAAGACCTGCGGCCCATCGAGGGGCGGGCGCCTTCGGTGCCCGAGCGCCAGCCCGTGAAAGAGCCCCTCCAGACGGGCATCAAAGCCATCGACTCCATGATCCCCATCGGCCGGGGCCAGCGGGAGCTCATCATCGGCGACCGCCAGACGGGAAAGACCGCCCTTCTTCTGGACACCATTCTCAACCAGAAGAGCACCGGCGGCGGGGATCCCAACGATCCGGACCAGGTGATCTGCATCTACGTGGCCGTGGGCCAGAAGCAGTCCACCGTAAAGTCCGTGGTGGAGAAACTCACCGAATACGGCGCCATGGACTACACCATCGTGGTCTCCGCGCCGGCCTCCCAGGAGGCCTCCATGCAGTTCATCGCTCCCTACGCCGGGGCGGCCATGGGGGAGAGGCTCCGCGACGAGGGGCGCCACGTGGTGATCATGTACGACGATCTCTACAAGCAGGCCATCGCCTACCGGCAGGTCATGCTGCTGCTCCGGCGCCCGCCGGGGCGTGAGGCCTTCCCGGGGGATATCTTCAACCTCCACTCCAGGCTGCTCGAGCGGGCGGCCAAGCTCTCCGACGCCAAGGGTGGGGGGTCGCTCACGGCCCTTCCCGTGGTGGAGACCCAGGAAGGGGACGTCTCGGCCTATATCCCTACCAACGTGATCTCCATCACCGACGGCCAGATCTTCCTGGAGTCCGGCCTCTTCAACGCCGGCGTCCGCCCCGGCGTGAACGTGGGCATCTCCGTCTCCCGCGTGGGCGGCTCCGCCCAGGTCCCGGCCATGAAGAAGGTGGCCGGCGGGCTCAGGATCAACCTGGCTCAGTACCGGGAACTCGCCGCCTTCGCCCAGTTCGGCTCCGACCTGGACAAGGCCACCCGGCAGTTGCTCAACCGGGGCGAAAAGCTCGTGGAACTCCTCAAGCAGGGCCAGTTCCAGCCCGTTCCCGTGGAGGAACAGATCGCCGTGATCTACGCCGGGACCTCGGGGGCCCTGGACGACCTTCCCACGGCCAAGGTCCAGGAATTCGAGAAGGCCTACGTGGCCTTCCTCAGGGAGCACTACGCGCAGATCCTGGAGAAACTCAGGACCGAAGGCAAGTGGACCGACGAGATCCAGTCGGCCCTGGACAAGGCCGTCCGGGAGTGCAAGGAAAAAGAGGGTTACGGAAAACCGGAAGAGGGGCATTGAGCTAGGCCATGGCCAACGTCAGGGAACTCAAAGGCCGGATCAAGTCGGTCCAGAACATCCGGCAGATCACCAGGGCCATGGAGATGGTGGCCACCACCAAGCTCCGCAGGTTCCAGGCCAGGGCCGAATCCATCCACCCCTACGCACGCACCATCCGTTCGCTCGTGGCCCGGCTCTCCGCTTCCCCCGAGGCAAGGGAGGGCCAGGAACTCTTCGGCGGGGGCCGGGAGGGCAAGGCGGGCATCCTGCTCCTCACTTCCGACCGGGGGCTCTGCGGGGCCTACAACACCAACATCCTCCACCTCCTGGAGCGGCACCTGCAGGAAGAGGAGCGGGAGCCCCTCTTCTACGTCTTCGGCCGCAAGGGGGCCTCCTGGCTCCGGAAGAAGGGCTACCAGGTGAAGGCCTGGTTCCAGGATCCGCCCCTGGAGAAGGCGGACTTCAAGACGGCCCGGCGGGTCGCTTCCGTCCTGGTGGGGGATTTTCTTTCCGGCGAGACGGCCCACGTGCGGATCGTCTATACCCTCTTTCTTTCCATGGTGCGCTACCAGCCCACCGTGGAAGGCCTGCTTCCCTTGGATCCCGAGGATCTTGGAGCCGGGGAGGAAGCGGAGGAGACGGACTACATCCTGGAGCCCGGGCCCAGGGAGATCCTCTCGGCCCTGCTGCCCAGGTTCCTGGAAGTCCAGGTCTTCCACGCCATGGCGGAATCTCTCACCTCGGAATACGCGAGCCGCCGGGTCTCCATGAAGAACGCCACCGACGCGGCGGGGGACATGCGGGCGGCCTTGATCCGCACCTACAACCGGGCGCGGCAGGAGTCCATTACCAAGGAGCTTCTGGATATCGTGGGCGGGGCGGAGGCGCTCCGCTGACGGGATATCGGGAGAACGAGTAAAGTGACAGGCGAAAACAATCACATCGGGAAGGTCCTGCAGGTCTTTGGTCCCGTCGTGGACGTCCGCTTCACGGAGGGGCACCTGCCGGCCATCTTCAACGCCGTGACCATCAAGGACGAGGAAAAGAAGATCGATCTCGTCCTGGAAGTGGCCCAGCACCTGGGGGACGACACGGTGCGCTGCGTGGCCATGGCCTCCACGGACGGCCTGGTCCGGGGCATGGAGGCAGTGGACACGGGGCAATCCATTACGGTCCCCGTGGGCAAGGAGACCATGGGCAGGCTCTTCGACCTCCTCGGGCGGCCCCTGGAGGAGGGCGTGGCCCATCCCAGGACCGGCGAGATCCTGGGCCCCGTGGAGACCAAGGAACGCTGGCCCATCCACAGGCATCCCCCGAGTTTCGAGGAACAGCAGGCCATCTCGGAGGTCTTCGAGACAGGGCTCAAGGTGGTGGACCTGCTCTGCCCCTTCGCCAAGGGCGGCAAGGTGGGGCTCTTCGGGGGCGCCGGCGTGGGCAAGACGGTGCTCATCCAGGAGCTGATCCGGATCACCGCCGTGGAGAAGGGCGGGTTTTCCGTCTTCTGCGGCGTGGGGGAGAGGACCCGCGAGGGCAACGACCTGTGGCTCGAGATGGCCGAGGCGGAATACTCCCTGCCCGACGGGTCCAAGGCTTCCGTGCTGGACAACGCGGTGCTCGTCTTCGGCCAGATGAACGAGCCTCCCGGCGCGAGGCTCAGGGTGGGCCTCTCGGGTCTTACCATGGCGGAGTATTTCCGCGACACCGAGGGCAAGGACGTCCTCCTTTTCATCGACAACATCTTCCGATTCGTCCAGGCCGGGTCCGAGGTGTCGGCCTTGCTCGGGCGTATGCCCTCGGCCGTGGGTTACCAGCCCACCATGGCCTCGGAGATGGGGGAACTCCAGGAGAGGATCACCTCCACCACCAAGGGCTCGGTGACCTCCATGCAGGCCATCTACGTGCCCGCCGACGACATCACCGACCCGGCGCCGGTGGCCACCTTCGCCCACCTGGACTCCACGATCATCCTGGAGCGGCAGATCGCGGAGCTCGGGATCTACCCGGCCGTGGATCCCTTGAAGTCCACCTCCAAGATGCTCACTCCCGAAACCGTCGGGGAAGAGCACTACCAGGTGGCCCGGGAGGTCCAGCGGGTGCTCCAGCGCTACCACGATCTCAAGGACATCATCGCGATTCTCGGCATGGAGGAGCTTGCCGACGAGGACAAGCTTGTGGTGAAGCGGGCGCGGCGCATCCAGCGCTTTCTCTCCCAGCCCTTCTTCGTGGCCGAGCAGTTCACGGGAACGCCGGGCCGTTTCGTGCCCATGACCGACACGGTGCGCTCCTTCAAGGAGATCCTGGAAGGCAAGCACGACGACCTGCCCGAGCAGGCCTTCTACATGGTGGGCAACATCGAGGAGGCCCAGGAGAAGGGCAAGAAGCTCCTGGCCGAGGCGGGAGCCTAGAAAAGGCGGGAAGGAAGCCATGGCCGAAGGCGCGACCCAGGCGGCGACGATGGAAATCGAGGTGATCAGCCCGGACCGGAAGGTCTACCGGGGCAGGATCCGGTCCATCGTCTTTCCCGGGGCCGACGGGTTCTTCGGGGTCCTGCCCAGGCACGCCCCCATGATCTCGCTCGTGGAGCCGGGCGTGACCAGGATTACCGAGGAAGGCGGGAAAGAACGCTTCATGGCCCTGGCCCGCGGTTTCATGGAGGTCCGGAAGAACAAGCTGGTCTTCGTGGTGGACGCCGGCGAGATGGCCGAGGAGATCGACGAGGCCCGGGCCAAGGCGGCCCTGCAGAGGGCCAGGGAGAGGCTCGAGAAGCGGGGGCGCCCGGACATCGACATTCCAAGGGCCGAATACGCCCTCCGCCGCGCCCTGGCCCGTCTCCGCGCCCGGCAGAGCGCCGGCGGGGCGTAGACTCCCCCGGGCCCCCCGAAAGGAACGACGACCCCGGAGGGAGCGGGGTCTTTTGGTGCTTCTGCGTAAATCCCAACCTGGGCGGGGGGACAGTTCCGACTTGGTCACCGAGTCCCGGTCTTGACAAGACTTTTGTCGCCTCCGCCGATCAGTGCCCTTTTCAAGAGGTGCGCAAGGGATCGAGGATGGGAGGCGGGGCGGGCCCCAGCCGGGCCTTTGCC
>CAYQBW010000241.1:0-5160 GCA_964415725.1 uncultured Planctomycetia bacterium | reverse complement strand
GGAATCGGCCTCGGTTGTCTTCACCAGGACCCGGTTCCACCCCTTGGCGAGCCGCACGGGGATGAAGACCCTGCGGGGCATCGTGATCTCCCGGGAGTGGAGATCCAGCACCTTGCGCCCGTTGAAGCGGACCACGCAGGACCCGCCGGGCTGGAAGTAGAGCCAGGCGGGGCGGGCGGCGTCGCTCTCCACCTGTAGAAGGGAATACCACGCCCCTTCGTCGTGGTTCACGCGGGCGGCCGGATTTACGTACCTGTTATACCATGGCTTCGTGTAGGTCCTCCATCTCACGACCCCGTAGGGCCCCTGGAGTTCGGCGTCCAGCCGGATTCCCTCCTTGTCGGGGGGCAGGGGCTCGTGGTGGAGGTCCCCCGCGAAGTCGCCCAGGGGGCCGAGGACCAGGTAGTGGGAGGGGTCCTTGGCGGAAGGAAGGAGGGCCTTGCGGGCCTCCAGGTCGCCCTTGGCCGCGGCGTCCCGGGCGGCGGCGGCCGAAAGCCTCCGGGCGGCCAGTCCGTGAAGGCCCTGGAGTTTCAAAAGGGAGAGGACCTCTCCCGAGCCGAGGCGGGGATCGGTGGAAACCCCCCGGCACCGCAGGATGTAGCGGGCCGCCGTTTCCGCCAGAGGCGAGGAGGGATTCTCCCGGATCCAGTCGGCCAGGGCCTTCTGGGCGGCCGCAGGGTCCAGGGGGGCCCTGACCCAGGCCTGGAGGATGAGGCGGGAGGCCGTCTCGAGGGGCGTGTCCGCGCAGGACGCCCGCCGGGAGAGGACGGGGAGGCTGAAGGCGCACAGGATGGCGGCCGGGAGGATTTTCCGGGTCTTCATTTCTCACCTCCTTTGTTTCCGGCGGGACGGATCAGGACTTCCTGGGTCTCCGCGTTGTCCAGCCTGGCGGCGAAATCACGGAACACGCCGTAGTCCGACGCGGGGATTCTCTGTTTCTTCAAGGTTCTCACCGTTTCCACGACGATCTGGTCTCCCTTGCGGCGCCACTTGACGCTGAAGGCGGCGTAGTCGTTTTCGCTGGAGGAATCGGGGGGGAGGGAGACGGGCTCCCACCCGGGGGGAAGCACGTAGCGGACCAGGAACCGGTCGGTCCAGGGGTTGGTCAGGATCATGTCGTGGATCCTCTTCTTGGCGGCCGTGAGCCGGGTCCACCGGGCGGGCTGGAAGTTGGGCTTGAGCACCAGGGCGTCCCCCCTCTTCTCGGCGAATTCCTTGACGGTCATGTCCACCTCGTAGACCACGGGCTTCTCCAGGTCCAGGAGGGGGGAGAACTTCATCTTGTCCACCTTGACCTTGCCGAGAATCCGGGAGAAATGGTTCTCGAGCTTTTCCTTCCTCTTGCCCGGTTCGTTGCCGTAGTCCATGCGGATGTAGACGGCCTGGTCTTCCTGGGGCCGGCCGGTGAAGTGGACCTTGGCGTCCCCTTCCGGGGTCAGGCGGACCAGGTATTCCTGGTCGTCCAGGTTGCGAAGGGGATCGGACCAGGGAATCCGGGCGATCCGGGCCTTCTTCCCTTCCACCACAAGGACTTGGGCCCCCCGGTCCATGGTGGGGAGCACCCCCAGGGGATGGTAGGTGGCCGTCCCATCCAGGAAGCCTCCCTGCCAGTCGCCCGCCTTGGGCACGTAGGCGATGCAGTGGTTGAAGAGGTCCACCAGCGGGAGGGTGAGGTCATCCTTGGACCTTTGCGGGTCGGCGTAGATCAACACGGGCCAGGCCTTGATGCCCGCCAGCTTGAGCATGGCGCCGATGAGGATGGCCTTGTCCTTGCAGTCGCCGTGGCGCCTGCTGAAGATGGTGGACGCGTTGTAGGGCTTGTAACCGTGCACCCCGAATTCCCACGCTACGTAACGCACGTCGGTGACCACGAAGTCGTAGATCGCCCGGATCTTTTCGGTGAAGGTCCCGCAGTTGCGGGTGAGTTCCCGCACCTTGGCCTCCATCTCGGGGGAGGAGTCGTATTGCCGCTTCACCAGGCTCCACCACCAGGTGGCGAACTCGTCCCAGTTCCGGTAGGTGGAGATCTCCACGAGGGGGCAGAACTCGGAGATATCGGGCATGTTGTTCTCCCGGATGACCCGGGGGAGTTCCTTCATCCGCCAGGAGCGGAGGACCAGGTCCTTGCCGAGGGGCTTGATCACGGGCTTGGGAGCGCCGTTCTTCTCGTAGAGGTTCAGGTAGCGCTCCTTCCTGGAGATGACGTCCAGGCGCGAATCATGGACCACGACGGCCTCCCCCGAGGAGAAGACATGCTTGTGGCCGAAGTAGGTTCCGAAGAAGGAGGGCTTGAGCTCGTCCACCCTGAAGGCGATGTCCACCACGTCCTTGGGCTTGATGGGGGGAAGGTCCACGAAGATCCGGCCCATGCCGGCCAGGAAGGAGAAGATCCTGGCCCTGTCCACCGTTCCGTCGGGATGGATCACGTCGGCCGTGAGGATCCGTCCTGATTGTTCTCCCCCGAAGTAGGAACGGCTGAAGGTGTCGAAGCGCTCGGCGCCGGCCTCGTTGAAGATCCTGGCCACCAGGTGTTCGTAGATGTGGCTCGTCCCGTCGTTGTTGACCTTGATGACCTTGTGGCGGAGCAGGTAGTCGAAGGGGTCGTTCTTGGCCTTGGCGTCCGGGGGAGGAGGCGGAGGGGACTTGAGGAGGTCACGGGTCTTCACCTCCAGGTCCGCGTAGAAGGGCTTCTCCTCGGCCTGGAGGAAGTCCAGGTGGCGTTTCACCTTGGAGAGGTTGGGGTTGTAGGACAAGGCCCGCTTGAACCAGGCGATCATGCCGGCCTTGTTGCCCCGAAGGCCTTCGAGGCGTCCCATGCGGACGAGAACCGAGTCTTCTCCGGGGCAGAAATCGAGGATCCCCTGCAGGGTCGATTCCTCCTGCTGAATCTTGCCCAGGGAGTGGAGGATGTCCGCCTTGAGGATCCGGATCTCCTTGGAAAAGGGCCAGGCCCTCGCGCCCTTGTCGAGGAGGGCCAGGGCCTGGCCGGCCCTGCCCGCCCGGACCAGGAGGCGCGCCGCCTTTGTCAGGGTCCCGGGCGAGGCCCGCCGGCCGAGGAGGTCCAGGCGGATCGCCAGGGCCCTCTCCAGGTTGCCCCTGTCCAGGGCGAGGGAGGCGATCTTGCCGCAAAGCCCGGGGTTCAATTTGCCTTCGGGCGTGGCGTAGAGGGACTCCAGGATGTTCCTCTTTTCGGAAACCCCGCCCAGGTCGTCCAGGATTTCGGCCTTGAGAACGGCCGCGTCGATATAGGCAGGGTTGATCTCAAGGGCCTTTTCCGCGTGTTCCAGGCCGCGGGTGGGGTTTTTCTGTTCATCCTTGTAGTATTTCGCCAGGGCGAAGTGGGCCTCGGCGAAGGAGGAATCCAGGGCGAGGGTCTTTTCCAGGCGGCGCCTCCTGGGGTTCTCGTCCTTTTCCGCGGCGATGCCACCCCGCCTTCCCAGGGTGACGGAGTAGAGATACTGGTAAGTTGGGTTCTTGGGATCCCCTTCCGCGGCCTTGCGGGCCCATTTCCGGTCCTCCCGGACGTCCTCGTCGAAGGTCTGGAACACGGTGAGCAGGAAAGCCCTCTCGAAGGCCCAGCGGGGATTCTTGTCCTTTTGGTAGATCTTCTCGAGCAGGGTCAGGGCGCCGGGCGTCCAGGGACCGGGACGCGCGGTCGTGGCGGCGGGCTCCCTCTGGACCAGGTCCGGTTCGGCCCTGGCCTCGATGCCCGGGATCCTTCCCCCCGAAGGGGAACAGACCCGGAGGGCGAACTTGAAGGGATCTTTCTGGGCGCCCAGCTTGACGAGCACCAGGTTGGGCCCTTTACGGAGATGGACCGCCGCCTCGTCCTGGTCCTGGTGGAAAGGCCGCCGGACTTCCCGGTGGATCACCCGGGCGCCGTTCACCCACACCGAGACGGCGCCGCCGCTTCCGACCCTGAGGACGGCGTCCCCCTCGGCGGGGGAGACCAGGCAGGTGACGGCGTAGGCCAGGACCTGCTTGGTGGGACGCATGAGGGCGGCCATGTCCACGATTCCTCCCGGGACGGCGGACACGTCCACGCGGCGCCAGGAGATCTTCCTCTTCTTACCCTGGTAGCTCTTGGAAAGATCGATCTTCTTCTCGGGAGGAAAGGTCCTTCCGAATCCGCTTCCCCGTTCGTTGTCGAAGGGGCCCACGACCTGCCAATCGCAAAGAAATCCCAGGGATGTATTGAGGGCCCGGGCTTCCTTGAAGCGGAGGGTCTGCACCAGGAGTTTCTGCCTCTCCAGGTCCAGGGCGGCCGCCAGGGCTGGTTCCTTGGCGAGGACCTTGCTCCCGGCCTTCAGGCCGGAGAGGAAGGCCAGGGCGGCGGGGGTGTCGCCGGTTCGGCCGTCCAGGTCGTCCAGCAGGGCCAGGAGGTAGGCCCCGTAGGCCCTGTCTTCCGCGGTGGCGGTCCATTCCGACTGGAGGAGGACGGCCAGGGCCTTCCGGACGGCTCGTTCCGCTTCCAGGTATTTGCCGGTCTTCTTGGCCTGAAGGGCCGCCTTTTCGAAGGCCCTGGCCTGTTCGCCCGCCCGGAGGGTTCCCGGAAGGGCGAGGAAAGATCCGAAGGTGCAAAGAAAGAGGGCCGCGCCGGCGGCGCTCCCGCTCCAAAAAGTTTTCATCCCGCCTCCTTGGGTCGAAGAGAAAAGAAAAGGGGCTGTCGGGCCCCATGGTAACCCGGAAAGGGCCGGAAAGCCCTTTCTACGGGCGGAAGGAGGAGGCGGTTCAGATTTTTTCCCGGGCCCCGGCGGTCAATCCAAGGGAGAGCTTTTTCGGGGCTTGTGCCCGGCCGGGTTCCCCGCCCCGGAAGGAGGCTTGGGGGAAGAGAGCAGTTCTCTCGGCGAAAGGAGGCCGTCCTGGTTCTTGTCCTTCTTTTGAAGGATGAACTTGGCCCAGGGGACCAGGCCGGGATCCATCTTCTGGAAGAGGAGCTGGAGTTCCCGCAGGTCCAGGTGCTGGTCTCCGTTCCGGTCGGCTCCCTGCATCTCGAGAGGGAGGGTCCTGGGGGAGCCGGCCCGGCCGGCGGGAGACTTCCTTCCGGCCAGGTCCGGGAAGAGGGCCAGAAGGGGGGTCATCTCCTTGAGTTCCAGGGTGCCGTCCCGGTTCCGGTCCAGGCCGAAGAAACCGTGGGGGACCCGGGAGAGGGTGGCGGAA
>CAYQBW010000240.1:0-5175 GCA_964415725.1 uncultured Planctomycetia bacterium | reverse complement strand
GAGAAGTGGACGGCCGTCCTGAAACACCTTCTCCGCCGGGGGGCCCGGATCGTGGAGATGGGACTCCAGCCACCCCTGGGGGCGGGGATGGACCTTTGCGGGGGGAGGCTTCCCTTGAGGGTCCTGGCAGGGGTCCTGGAAAAGTGCGACCTCTTTCTCGGGCACAACACCGGCACCTTCCACTACGCCCAGGCCGCCGGCACGCCCTGCCTGGTCCTCTTCTCCCTGGCCCTTCCCCAGCGGTTCGTCCACGACGGCGCCCTGGTCCTTCCCGTCCAGGCCGACCTCCCCTGCCGGAACTGCATGACCCGGGACATGGCGGGCCGGGTGACGGGAGGCTGTCCCTTCGAGCCTCCCGGGGAGTGCATGCGGGCCCTCTCGGTGGAACAGGTCCTCCGGGCCCTGGATCGTTTCTGGGAGGAATACCTGCCAGGCCTGGACGAGGAGGGACGGGAGACAGCCCGGGCCCGGGCCTTCCGGAAGGAGAGCCTGCTCTACCACGCGGGGGAACTGGAGGCCTGGGGCTATCCGGGACGGGCCTCCCACTTCCGGGCCCAGGCGGAAGGACTGGAGATCCCATCTCCGGCCGATCCTTCTTTGGCCCGGGAAACCCACCCTCTATAGTCTTTCCTTTCGCCGAACCCTCCATTTCGAAAGGAACCATGAACTACCGGAAGGAAACGGTTTGGGGCTGGGGCCGCTGGCACAGGCGGCCGGCCTTCCTGGACCGGCCCGAGTGGCCCGGCGAGGTCCGGCCCTCCCGCTACCTGGAGGACTTTCCCCGTTTCCTGGCCCGGGGGCTCGGGAGGAGTTACGGCGACCAGGCCATGAACACGGACCACCTCCTGGTCCTCACCACCAGGCTGGACCGGTTTCTCTCCTGGGACGAGAAGGAGGGGATCCTCCACGCAGAAGCCGGGGCCAGCCTGGACAAGATCCTCACCTTCGCCGTGCCCAGGGGGTTCTTCTTGCCCGTCACCCCGGGCACCCGCTTCGTCACCCTGGGAGGCGCCGTGGCCTTCGACGTCCACGGGAAGAACCAGCACATGGACGGAAACTTCGGGAACCACCTGCTGGGATTCACCCTCCTGGCCCCTTCGGGAGAAAGGATGTGGTGCTCACGGGAAGAGAACCCGGAACTCTTCCGGGCCACCATCGCCGGCATGGGGCTCACGGGCCTTCTCCTGGACGTGAAGCTCAAGCTCCGGCCCATCCAATCCTCCCTGGTGGTGGTGCAATACAAGCCCTTCCAAAGCCTGGAGGAAGCGGAGAAGATCTTTCTTTCGGGAGACCGGGAATTCCCCTTTACCGTGGCCTGGCTGGACCCGGGCCTGGAAAAGGGAGTGGCCACCCTGGGGCGCTTCGCCTCCAGGGCGGAGGCCGGAGGGGCTCCCCCCCTTCCGGTCCACGGGCCGCCCAGGCTCAAAGTCCCCTTCCAGACCCCGGCCTTCCTTCTCAACCGCCTTTTCATGAATCTCTTCTACCGGCTCTACTATCGCCTCCAGGCCGGCAAGGGAACCCGCCTGGAACGATACGAGAAATTCTTCTATCCCCTGGACGGAATCGACGACTGGAACAAGCTCTACGGGCGGCGGGGCTTCACCCAGTACCAGTTCGTGGTCCCCATGGAATCGGGGGTGGAAGTGATCCGGAGGATCAAGGCCATCCTGCGCGGGAAGGGATGCCGCCCCTGCCTGGCCGTGCTCAAGCTCTTCGGCGACGACGGGGTGGGGCTCCTCTCCTTCCCCAGGAAGGGCTTCACCCTGGCCGTGGATCTTCCCGTGACCAGGCGCCTCCCCCAGGCCCTGGACGAGGCGGACCAGGTCCTTTTGGAGGCCGGGGGAAGGATCTACGCGGCCAAGGACGCCCGCACCGGCCCGGAAGTCTTCAAGCGGATGTATCCCGAGCTGGAAAGCTGGCTGGAGATCAAGAAGGGAATCGATCCCGAGGGGAGGCTCTCGTCGGACCTCTCCAGGAGGTTGGAAATCTGTTGAAGGGCAACGTCCTCATCCTGGGCGCCACGTCGGCCATGGGAAGGGCCCTGGCGGAAGGCTTCGCCGCCCGCGGCGCCGGCCTCGCCCTGGCCTCCAGGAGGCCGGGGGAACTGGCACACCTGGCCTCGGACCTCTCCATCCGCTTCGGGGTCCAGGCCCGGACCTACAGGTTCGACGCCCTGGACTTCGCATCCCATCCCCTCTTCCTGGGGGAGGTCCTGGAGGATCTTTCCGACCTGGAGGGAGCGGTCCTGGTCTTCGGATACATGGGCGTGGAGGAGCAATCCTGGAAGGATCCCGAGGCGGCCCGGCGGGTGATCGACTCCAACCTCACCGGGGCGGTCTCCATCCTGGTGCCCCTGGCGGATTACTTCGAAAAACGGGGGGAAGGATTCCTCTGCGCCGTCTCCAGCGTGGCCGGAGACAGGGGCCGGAAAAAGAACATGACCTACGGGGCGGCCAAGGCCGGGCTTTCGGTCTACATGCAGGGCCTCTTCCAGAGGATGGCCCCCACCAAGGTCAAGGTGGTTCTTGTGAAACCCGGTTTCGTGGACACCCCCATGACCTTCCCCCTGGGAAGACTTCCCTTCCTGGTTTCCCCCGAAAAAGCCGCCGCCGACATCCTGAAGGCCGTCGATAAAGGGAAGCCCGCGATCTACACCCCCTGGATCTGGCGCTGGATCATGCTGGCCATCCGCATGGTCCCGAACTTCCTCTTCAAGAAGATGAAGTTCTGAGCCCCCTCCGGCCTGCCCATACGGAAACAGATGTAGGGGACGCCCGAGGGACGGCGCACCGCGCCGCCCCGACGGTCGTCCCGCGATTCCCCAGGCACCGCAATGTTTCCCCATCCCCGGAACCACCGCGGGCCGACGTTCGGCCGGGTCGCCTTCCGGCGGCCCGGCCTCCGGCGGCCCCTACACCCCAATGGACGGTGGGATGGTCTTTGATTCCCGAAACCTACCCACCGGATACCCATCCCGTCCCTTTGGGAACGTAGGGGACGCCCGAGGGACGGCGCATCGCGCCGTCCCGACGGTCGTCCCGCAATGGGTCCCCCAAATCCCGAGGGATCCGGCCCGAAAACCCATTCCCCAGGCGGCGGGATGATCCCCTATTCCCGGAACCATCCCGGGCCGACGTTCGGCCGGGTCGCCACCGGCGACCCGGCCTCCGGCGGCCCCTACACGCCCATAGCCCGTAGGATGATTTGGGATTCCCCGGACCTGCCGGACCGATGTTCCATCCCGTCCCGTTGGGAACGTAGGGGACGCCCGAGGGACGGCGCACCGCGCCGTCCCGACGGTCGTCCCGCGATTCGGCCCATCCCGGCCCGGCGGGCCTGGTTTTCAATACCTGTAGTGGTCCGGCTTGTAGGGGCCCTCGGGAGGAACGCCGATGTATTCGGCCTGCTTGGGGGTGAGCTTGGTTAGCTTCACGCCCAGCTTCTCCAGGTGGAGGCGGGCCACCTCCTCGTCCAGCTTCTTGGGAAGCAGGTAGACCCCCACCTTGGGCCTGCGCTCCGCCAGGGCGATCTGGGCCAGGACCTGGTTGGTGAAGGAGTTGCTCATCACGAAGGAAGGATGCCCCGTGGCGCAACCCAGGTTCACCAGCCTCCCGTCGGCCAGGAGCAGGATGCTGTGGCCGTCGGGGAAGATGTATTCGTCCACCTGGGGCTTGATGTTCCTGTGCCGGATCCCGGGCCAGCTCTTCAACTCGTTCACCTGGATCTCGTTGTCGAAGTGCCCGATGTTGCAGACGATGGCCTTGTCCTTCATCTTCGACATGTGCTCCGCAGTGATGACGTCGCAGTTGCCGGTTGCGGTGACAAAGATATCCCCCTCGGCCAGGGCGTCCTCCACGGTGGTGACCTCGAAGCCCTCCATGACGGCCTGGAGCGCGCAGATCGGGTCGATCTCCGTGACCATCACCCGGGCGCCGAAACCGCGCATGGACTGTGCGCAGCCCTTGCCCACGTCGCCGTAGCCGCAGACCACCACCACCTTGCCGGCCACCATCACGTCCGTGGCCCGCTTGATGCCGTCCGCCAGGGACTCCCGGCAACCGTAGAGGTTGTCGAACTTGGACTTGGTCACCGAGTCGTTCACGTTGTAGGCCGGGAAGAGGAGGGTTCCCTTCTCCATGCGCTGGTAGAGCCTGTGCACGCCCGTGGTGGTCTCCTCGGAAACGCCAACGATCTCGGGCACCATCCGGGTCCACCTCTCCGGGTCCTCGGCGTGGAGGGCCTTGAGGCGCTTGAAGAGTTCCTCTGCGTCCTCCCCCTCCAGTTCCCACTCCGGGTAGGTCCCATGTTCCTTGTAGTACTGCTCCAGCTCGTAGCCCCAGTGGATCATCAAGGTGGCGTCGCCGCCGTCGTCTACGATCAGCGTCGGGCCCTTCCCGCCGGGGAAGGTCAGGGCCTGCTGGGTGCACCACCAGTATTCCTCCAGGGTCTCCCCCTTCCAGGCGAAGACGGAGATCCCCTTCCTGGCCAGGGCCGCCGCAGCGTGGTCCTGGGTAGAGTAGATGTTGCAGCTCGCCCAGCGCACCTCCGCCCCGAGCTCGATCAGGGTCTCGATGAGCACCGCCGTCTGGATCGTCATGTGAAGAGAGCCGGATACCCGGTGACCCGCCAAGGGCTTGGTCTTCCCGTATTTCTCCCGCACCGCCATCAAGCCAGGCATCTCCGCCTGGGCCAGCTCGATCTCCTTCCTGCCCCAGTCGGCCAGGGAGAGATCCTTCACCTTGAAATCCAGCGCCTCGGTTCGAGTCTTCGTTTCGTCCATTTCTGCCTCTTCTTTTCTCAGGAACCTGTCTTCTTTTTCGTTTTTCCGCGTTTTCCGGGAGAAGCCTTTCTTCCCCCGAGAAGGAACAAGGGAAGTTCCGCCGTCCGCCCGCCCTTGCCTTTCAGTTCGATCCTGTCCGCAGCTACCTCGTATCTCACCCCCTCCAGGCCGGCCCGCTCGGCAAGCCCCGCCAGCTCCTCCGGGTCGATCCCCAGGCGGAGATCGGCCTGCTCCTCCCGGAGCCACTCCTCCTGGTGGGGCAGCAGGTCGCTCACCACCAGGGTTCCCCCCGCCTCCAGGACCCGGACCAGCTCCGCCAGGGCTTTCCCCAGGTCGGGAACGTGGTGGAGGACCAGGTTGGCGAAGACCCCTTGGGCCTCCCCCTCCCGCAGGGG
>CAYQBW010000239.1:0-5186 GCA_964415725.1 uncultured Planctomycetia bacterium | reverse complement strand
GACGAAGGCGGCGCCTCCCAGGGGGGACTCCCGGCACCAGATTCTCCCCCCGTGGGCCTCCAGGATGGACCGGGCCAGGGGAAGTCCCAGGCCCGTTCCCTGGGGCTTGTCGGTGAGGAGGTCCCCAAGTTGCTGGAAGGGCTGGAAGATCTCCTCTCTCTGGTCCGGCGGCACGCCCGGCCCCGAGTCGGAGACCTCCACCCGCAGGCGGCCCTTCCGGTCCTTTTCCACGAAGTCGGGGCACTCCGCCCGGACCTGGATGGTTCCTCCCCGGGGAGTGAACTTGAGGGCGTTCCCCACGAGCTGGTCCAGGACCTGCTGGATTCTCTTGGCGTCCACAAGAAGAGGCGGCAGTTCCGGGCACTCGTTGTGGAAGGTGAGAGTGATCTGGGACTCCTCCGCCTGGGGGCCGAACTTCTTCCTGGTTCTCTCCAGCAGGTCCTCCAGGGGCAGGGGGCCCCGGTTGAGGAAGAACTTCCCCGCCTTGAAGGTCGACAGGTCCAGCACGTCCTCGATGATCCGGGTGAGCCTCTGTGCCTCTTCGCCCAGGATGGCCAGGAATTCCCGCCGGGTTCGTTCGTCCTCGGGGGGCATGTCTCTCAGGATTTCCGTGTAGGAGCAGATCGCCGCCAGGGGGGTGCGGAGTTCGTGGGATACGGAGGAAAGGAAGGCCTCCTTCATCTCCTCCACCTCTTTCTCCCGGGTGACGTCCATGAAGACAAGAACGACCCCTTGGAAGGATTCCTCCTCCCCATCGTCCCGGATCGGGGCCAGGGAGACTTTGAGGGCCCGGCCCTTGAAGCGGGTCTCCACCTGGGCCGGGTGGGTCCTGCCCTCCCGGAACCTCTCCAGGAGGGGCCGGGCCTTTTCGTAAAGGCTCGGCGGCAGGGCCTCGGCCAGGTGGAGGCCTCCCACCCGGCTCTCCTCCACGTCGAGCTGGGCCTGGGCGGCGGGATTCACCAGGACCACCTCCAAGGCCTGGTCCGCCACCACCACCCCCTCGGCCAGGGAATCCACCACCTTGCGGAGCTGGCGGAAGGCGTAACGTTCGGCCAGAAATCCAGCCCTGGCCATCCTTTCCTTTTCGGAAAGGGCCGCCCCCAGGCGGGCCAAGGCCTCTTCCACTTCCCTCACTTCCAGGGGGCCGCGCCCGGAAACCTGGAAAGGGACCCTCTCTTCCGCCAGGGCCCGGGCTTTCCCGGCGGTGGTCCGCAGGGGGCGCACCACCGATGCCGTAACCAGGGGCCAGAGGGCGAGGAAAAGGAAGAAAAGGATCAAGAGCCCTCCCAGGACGAGGGAATCCGGCCCTTCCAGGCCGGTCCTGGAGAGAGGCCCCGGACCCCGGAAGAGGAGGATCCAGGCCCCGAAGGCCAGGACCCCGGCGCTGAAGGCCGCTCCCAGAAGAAGGGTCCGCACCCCCGGGGCGGGGCGACCCCCTTGGCGGCGTGTTTTCCGGGATTTTCGGACCACCTTTTTCTGCCTTTTCTCGGGATTCTGCCTTTTCCCCCTCTTTTCCTCTTTCGTCCCCCTGGGGCGGTCACCTGAACCCGGACTTTCATGGAAGGACACGCCCTCTCAAGAGGGAGGCACCGGGGACCGATAGAAACAGGGAAACGCGGGGCGGCCCCAGGTATGGGTGTCCTCGCGGGAAGGGGAGCGGAAATGAACCACCGGCACGGAAGCTGGAGAATGGCGTCGATGGCGGCCTCTCTCGTTCTCATGGGAGGCCTCGCCTGGGCGGGGGGAAGCGGTGGGACTCAACCCATGTGGCCCAAGGGTTTCTCCCTGGTGCCCCAGGACGCGCTGGCCGTCCTCTCCCTGGAAAAGGGAGGGAAACTCCTGGAGAAGGCGGGCCCGGGGGCGGAACTTTTCCTGGCCCGGCTGGCCCGCTGGATGGGGGCGGACAAGAAGGAGATCGCCCGGGCCTTCCTGGAAGGTCCTTTCACGGCCGCCCTTTTCTCCCCCAAAGAAGGAGTTCCTTCTCTTCTCCTGGTGTTTCCGGGCGGCCGGAAAGGCCCGGAGCAACTCCTCTCCCGCCTGGGCAAGGGTCCCGGGGCCTACAGGCCCGCCGGGCGGCTGGGCGGCGCCGAAGTGGGGTCCTACACCCTCGCCCCCCCGGTGGGGTTGCGGCTCTTCACCCTCCATCGGGGAGACACCTTCCTGGCGGCGACCTCCAAGGACCTGCTCGCCCGGGCCCTGGACGCGGAGGCTTCCCCCGCGACAAAAAGCCTCCAGGCCGACATCGCCCTGGCCAGGATCTTCCGGGACTGCGGATTCAAGGATGGGGGAGGAATCTTCCTGTCCTTCAAAAAAGGTCTCTTCCGGGGCGGACCGGCGGTTTTCTTCTCTCCAGGGGAGGAGAAGTCCTGGGTTTCCTGGATGTCCAGGTTGACCGGAAAAGGCGTCGAGACCCGGGTCCGCCTGGAGTGGCCCGAACCCAGGAGCGGATGGGGCGCCCTGGCGGGGGGCAAGTCCTGGCCCGCCTCCCTGGAAAAGGCCTTTCCCGGGCCTGAAGACCTGGTGGTGGCCGCCGGGCTGATTCTTCCCCCGGCTCCCAAGGGGAAGGCGAAAGGGAACTCCCCCCTCCTTCCCGGGCTGGAAAGGGTTCTTCCCCTCCCGTGGCGGAGGATCATGCCCGCCTTGTCCGGGGATTTCGTCCTGCGGGTGAAGGCGAAAAAAGAGGGACCCCTCGCCTGGGCGGCCCTCCTGGACCTCACCAATCCTTCCCGGGCGGACAAGGTTCTCCGGGCCCCGGGGAAGGCCTGGCGCAGGAAAGGTGAGTCCACCACCGCCGGGTATACAGTTCACACCCTGGAGGATTCCTCGGGAAGGCGTTTCTCCTGGGCCCTGGCCGGGGGTAGGCTCTACCTGGGAACCGGCCCGGACCTTCTGGCCCGGGCCCTGGCCCAGGCGCCCGGTGATTCCGGAGGGGAAGAACAACCTTCCGTTTCCCCGGGGGGAGGCCCCTTCCTGCGGGCCCGCGGGGACACGGCGGCCTTGGCGCTCCTCCTCCCGCCCTTTTTCCGTTCCTTCCTGGAAGGATGCGAGGGGCCTTTCGAGCTCGAGGGGTGGAGTGATCCCGCCGGCGTGGGCTTCAGGTTCTTTCATGACGGGTGCCCGCCGGGCTTACCTTTCCTGAAATCTCTCCGCCTTCCCCGGGTTCCCTCCCGCAAGGGCCTGGCGGCCAAGGAGGAAAAGCCCACTTCCGGCACGGACTGGGGGAGCCTCTCCCCCAAGGAGAGGTTCGAGGCGCTCACCTCCCTGGAGCGGGCCGGTGACATCCTGGTCTATGCGGAGGAGGTGGAATCTCTACTGGACGACCCCGACCCGGCCGTCGCCGCCAGGGCGGCCTATGCGCTCGGGGAGAACAAGGTGGAGAGCGCCGTGCCCAGGCTGTGCAAGGTGCTCAGGGATTCCCCCAACCCGGAAGTGAGGCGCTATGCCGCTTATGCCTTGAGCCGGATGCCCGATCCCAGGGAGGAGGGCTTTCTTCTCCAGGCCCTGGAGGACGAGGATCCCTGGACCAGGGGGTACGCCGCCACGGCCCTGGAGAAACTGGGGTCCGCCAAGGCGGCCAAGCCCCTGGCCCGGGCTCTCCTGGCCGATCCCAAGGCCCCCAAGGAGGTCCGCCTGCGGATCTTGAGCGCCCTGGCCGAGCTTGGAGGTCCCAGGGAGATCCCCAAGGTCCTCCTCGGGGTGGGTCCCAAGGAAGACGTGGACCTCCTCCGCGCCCAGGTCTACGCGCTCCAGAAGTTGACGCCCCAGCTCTCCAGGCCCGAGGAGGAGGACCTCCTGGCCCAGTTGCTGGACAGCCCCTCGGCCTACGTAAAGGGATACGCCGTGGACCGGTTGGGAGAGATCGGCGGTTCCGTCGCGGCCAGGGCCCTGGAGCGGCGGCTTCCCCTGGAGGGTCCCCGGTTCGCCAAGAGGATCCAGGCGGCCCTGGACGTGGTGAAGACCCGGTCCGGCCCCCAGTTGGCCTTCAAGAAGGTCGTGGACGCGACTTCCCGGAAGATGAGCCTGGTCCGGGAAAAACTGGGGAAGGTCGTGGCCGAGGTCCGGACCTGGCCGGCCTGGAAGAAGGGAGCCCTGGCCTGCGTCCCCCTGGTGCTGGCAGGGCTTCTCTTCATGCTCTGGCGCTGGTTGAGGGCCCGGGCCGCAATGAAGGCCCACATGAGGCTCATCACCCTGGTCTCCTCTCCGGAGGAGGAAGAGGGGTTTGAAATGGAAGCCCCGGGGCCGGAATTCGGGGATTCCCCCGATTCCGACCTCCCCTGGGAGGAGACCCCGGCGGGTGAGGAATCCGTGGAACCGGAAGCGGACCAGGTCTACCTGGAAGACCAGGAGGAGGTGGAGGAGATGGTGCCCCTGGAGGAAGAGAAAAACCTCGAGGGGCCGGCGTAATCCGGGTCAATCCGCCAGTTCCAGCCAGGAGAACCAGACGGGGTGGTTCTCCTTGAACCAGGCGAGGATCTCCCGGATCTTCGCCTGTTTCTCTTTTGGCATGACCCCCTCGTTGATGCGGTTGAAATGGACCCGGATCCCCCGGGTTCCGAAGGACTCCAGGGCCAGGGGGCACAGGGTCTGGAGCTCGTTACGGATCCGCCCGGAGTCGGAGATCTTGACGGGGCGTTTCTTGTAGTCCTCTCCGGCGACGAAGCGGTCCAGGAGGGGATTGAAGACGAGTTTCATGGTCTCCCAGTCCTCCCGGAGGCGGAAGGTGAAGCGGACCCGCTTGGAGCCTCGGGCCGTGGTGAGCTGGGCGGTGACCCGGTAGACCCCGTCACGGACCTTCTCCACGCCGCCCGCCCCGGAATACGGGTCAGGGCACATGAAGCCCGCCAGGGCCATGGACCGCCAGAACTTGTTCGGAAAGAAGTCCTCCGCCTCGAAGGTGGACTTGGGCCAGGGCACGCCGGCCTCGGACGCCTCCCGTATCATGTCGGCGTATCTCTCGGCGACCTTGGAGTCCACCTCCAGGTAATTCCCGGCGATCTTGCGGAGCTTTTCCTCGAAGTGTGGATCCCCGGGATCCAGGAGCATGGCCTTGCGCTCCACGTCGTAGGGAAGCTCGAACTTGTCCGAAAAGAGGGCCAGGCTGACGGAGAGCCCCAGCAGGGGCGCCAGGGTGGCCGCCTGGAGGGCCTCGGCCGAGGCGGCGTATCCGTCGCAGAGGAAGACGTGCT
>CAYQBW010000238.1:3061-5195 GCA_964415725.1 uncultured Planctomycetia bacterium | reverse complement strand
CGAAGACCGAGGTCTCCCCCGCCCCCTTCACGACCCAGCTCCCCGTTCCCGGGATGATGCCCTTCGAGGACGTGCAGATTCAGCTCCTGGACCTTCCCCCCATTACGGCTGATTACGTTCCCCCGGGGATGATGGAGGCCGTGCGCAACAGCGACGGAATCCTGCTTCTTGCCGACCTGGGAAGCCCGGACGCCATGGAACAGGCCGAGCTGGCCAGGGAGACCTGCAAGGCCCACAAGATCCTCCTCCATCCCCCGTTGCAACCGCCGGAACTCCCGGAGGACGCGTCCCCCGCCCTGCGCCTCCGGCCGGCCCTGGTCCTGCTTACCAAGTCCGATCTTCCCGGCGCAGGGGAAACACGGGAAGTGCTGGAGGAACTTCTCGGGGAGGAGCTACCCCTCCTCGCCGTCTCCGCCGAGACCGGGGAAGGCCTGGAGACCTTCCGGGCGAAAGCCTTCGAGATGCTCGACGTGATCCGGGTCTATTCCAAGGAGCCGGGCAAGCCGCCCGACATGGAGGCGCCCTTCGTCTTGAAACGAGGCTCCACGGTCTTCGACCTGGCAGAGCGTATCCACAAGGACATCGCAGCCAACTTCAAGTTCGCCCGCGTCTGGGGCGCGGTGAAACACGACGGGATCCAGGTGGCCCGGGACCACGTCCTGGCCGACAAGGATGTCGTAGAAATCCACGCCTGAAGAGGACTTTCATGAATCATCCGGTTTCGCCGCCTCTCTCCCCCTGTCCGAGGCGAGGAACCGGGGGTTCATTTCCCCTCCCCAGGCGCCGGCTTCGGCGGCGTATTTCTCCAGCCTGGCCGCCACCAGGGCGAAAAGCGTCCCCTCCGGGAAGGATCCGTCCTCCCGCCTCTCCCCGGCGGGCAGGCCCATGAGAATCCGGATCACCTGGTCCAGGTTCCGGACGGCGTGCACCTGGAAACGACCCGCCTCCACGGCCTCCACGACCTTCGGATCCAACATCAGGTCCTCCCTGTTGGAAGCGGGGATGACGCATCCCTGGGATCCCGTGAGCCCCCTTTCCGAGCAGAGCCGGAAAAAGCCTTCGATCTTTTCGTTCACCCCGCCCACGGGCTGGATCTCCCCGTGCTGGTTCACAGACCCCGTCACGGCGAAGCCCTGGTCGATGGGAACGCCGGACAGCTCCGAGAGAAGGGCGCAGATTTCCGCCACCGAAGCGCTGTCCCCGTCCACGCCGGAGTAGCTCTGCTCGAAGCTCAAGCTCGCCGTGAGCGAAAGAGGCCTCTCCTGGGCGAAGGTGCGCCGCATCCACCCGGCGATGATGAGCACCCCCTTGTCGTAGATTCCTCCCGAAAGGCGGGCCTCCCTCTCGATGTTGATGATCCCCACGCTTCCCGCCGAGGCGGAGGCCGTGATCCTCGTGGGCTTTCCGAAAGAGTGGTATCCCGCCTGGTAGACCGAGAGCCCGTTGACCTGGCCCACCTTCTTTCCCTCGGTGGACACCATGAGAAGGTCTTCCCGGAGCATCCGGAATACCCGGTCTTCCAGGATCCCGTGCCGGTCGGCCCTTCCCTCCACGGCTGCCCGGACGTGGGAGCGGAGGATCTTCTCCGAGCCCTCCATGCCCGCGTGGAAATCGGCTTCCCTGAGCACGTCGGCCACCTCGTTGAAGCGGGTGGAGATCCTGTCGCGCCGGCCCGCGTCCCGGACGGCGAACTCGGCGCAGGCGGCCAAGGCGGAGCTGTCGGGCCCGCGAAGCCCCTCCTTTTCGCAGATCCTGCGCGCCACGAGCCCGAAATGGGCCAGGTTCTCCCTGGTGAGAGGCATGGAGGAATCGAAGTCCGCCTTGACCTTGAAGATCTTGCGGAAGTCCGAATCGTTGAGGTAGAGGAGGTCGTAGACGCCGGGATCCCCGATGAGGATCACCTTGACCCGGACGTCCACGGGCTGGGGCTTGAGAGCGATCGGCTCGTAGCGTGCTCCCTCCGGGGGAGGCTGGATCTCCAGCCGCCCCGTCTTGAGGGCCTTCTTCAGGTGCTCCCAGACCCGGCCGTCGGAAAGCAGGTCCCTCGCCGAGAGAAGGAGGTATCCGCCGTCGGCCCGAAGAAGGGAACCGGGCACGATGCTCCGGTGGTCCTGACCACCGGAGCATCGTGCCC
>CAYQBW010000238.1:0-3051 GCA_964415725.1 uncultured Planctomycetia bacterium | reverse complement strand
GACGATGCTCCTGTGAGCCGGTCCGCCCCCGTCCCGCCCCCGGCGGCCCGGCTCGACTGCGCCGAAGAGGTTGGTGAACGTCGGGTAGTCCTCGATGACCACCGGGCAACCCTTGTACCCGGATCGGTCAATCAGGACGTTGACCGTATACCGAGCCAACACCTTCTCCAGGCGTTCCCTCCAGGCCCCCGCGCTCTCCGGGTCCTCCTCCCCCGCCTGGGGCGGGAGGGTGTTCTCCACGAAATCCCTCTCCAGGTCATCCAGAAATTCCAGGATCGCCCTCTCTCCCTGGAACTCCTTCCGCAGGTCCGCCAGGTGGCCTTCCAGGAGAAGGCGCAGGCAGTCCCGGAAGAGTCCGTCCACCGCCTCCTGGGCCTTCCTGGCAAGCTCCCGGGCCTTGCGAAGGACCTCCTCCAGCTCCTCCCGGAAAGCACCGAGCTTCTGGAGGATCTCCTTTCCTTTCTTCCGCGAAAGAGCGCCCCCGGCCACGGCCCGTTCGATCTCCTCCTCGGGAACGGGCTTTCCCTCGAGGACCGGGTATACGGCGGGACGCTGCAAGGGCCCCACCGGCACCTGGACCACGGCGAACCCCGCCTTCTCGACCCGCTCCTGGAAACCCTGGACTAAAGCCTTTTCCTCCTTTTCGATCTCCCCCGTCACTTCCCTGCGCTTTCCCTCGAAATCCTTCCCCTCGAGAAGGGCCGGCACCCGGGCCCGGAGGATGCGGACTAGCCGGTCCATCTCCCTGGCGAAGACAGACCCCTTCCCGGCGGCAAGAGAAAGCAGTCTCGGCGAGGAGGGGTCGGAGAAGTTGTGCACGTAGCACCGGTCCCGGGGAATGGCGCACCGGGGGGACAATTCTTCCAGGATCCTCTTGACCGTGGTCGTCCGCCCCGTCCCGGTGAGCCCGGAGACGAAGACGTTGTAGCCCGGGGCGTAGAGCTCCAACCCCAACCGCAAGGCTTTCAGGGCCCGATCCTGGCCCACTGTCCCGGGGACGGAACGGGTGGTCCGGGTCCGTCCCAGGCTTCCCAGGGGGCAGTTCCATCTCAGGTCCCGGGGAGAGAGGAGGGTCTCAACTTTGGAACGCGCCATGGAAATCCTTTCCTCGCAAGGAGTTGACGTAAATCATCTTATCCGGCCCGTTCTCCCGTTCCTCTCCTCTCCGCCGGGCTCGCACAATCTTTACCTCCTTCCCCCTCCTTGGAAATAGCCGCCTCCCGGCCCATGAGGCACAATGTCTCTCCGCCCCCTTCGCCGACTCCCGCGGAAAGAGGGCGCTCAAGACGGGCCGTCACGAAGCAGAAAGGACGACGACCATGACTAGAACCCCTTTGAACCGGAGAGAATTCCTCGGCGCCGGCCTCGGGCTCACCGCCGCCGGCCTGGCGCCTTCCGGAGCCCTGGCGGAAGGTCTGCTCGGGGGAAAGCCGACGAAGAAATCCAAGGTCGTGGACGTGACTTGCCCCGACTGGATTCATGAAAGCAGGGAGGGCGCCGTGGTGCGGCCCGAAGTGGTCAAGGCCGTGATCCACGAGGGGTTGAAACTGCTCACGGGCAAAAAGCAAGCCGACGCCGCCCTCAAACAATTCGTCTCCCCCAAGGAGACGGTGGCGCTCAAGTTCAACGGCCTCTCCAGGGACTTCGCCGGCGTCAACCAGGCCATCCTCTCGGCTTTGACGGAGCTCCTCCTGGAGTGCGGAATCGAAAAGAAACGCATCCTGGTCCTGGAAGGGGCCGGCTGCGACGTGAAAGGTTACGGGACGCCGGATCTCTCCAAGGACAAGACCTATACCGTCCGCAATACCGTCCGCGGCGGGAAGATCGTCAAGTCCGAGACCAAGCTCACCCGGTGCGTGGAAAAACAGGCCGACTGCATCATCGACATCCCGGACATCAAGAACCACGGGATCGCCGGGATCACGGGCGCCCTGAAGAACCTGGCCTACGCGGGCCGCTCGGTGATGAGCAACCCGCGCCAATTCCACGGCGGGATGTGCGACCCGGCCATGGCGGAGATCAACAACCTGAAACCTCTCAGGGAAAAGGTGCGCCTCGTCCTGACGCAGGGATTCAAGGGAGTCTTCCACGGCGGCCCCGGCACCCGGAGGCCCGGCTTTCATTTCCGGCACGACGGTATGCTCTTCTCCACCGACCGGGTGGCGGCGGACCGGGTTCAGTGGGAAATCGTCAACGCCGCCCGCAAGGTCAAGCGGAAGAGGCCCATCCGCCGCGTTCCCTCCCTGGAGACGGCGGCGGAGCTGGGGCTCGGGACCAACGACCCGGCCCGGATCGACTGGGTGAAGAAAAGGCTCGCCAGGAAGGCCTGAACCGCCTTGTCCTATAGAGCCCCCATGTAGGGGACGCCCGAGGGCCGGCCTCCGGCCGGCCCGACGGTCGTCCCGCGGTCCGGCCCCCCAGCATCGATGGCTCCGGCCCGAAAACACCCGGGCCGATATCCCATCCCGCCCCGTTGGAAACGTAGGGGACGCCCGAGGGCCGGCCTCCGGCCGGCCCGACGGTCGTCCCGCGATTACCCACAAGGGGCGGGATGATCCCAAATCCCTGGATCCATCCCGGGCCGACGTTCGCCTGCGCCGCCTCCGGCGCCGCAGGCTCCGGCGGCCCCTACGTGGCTTCCAGGGCCTCTCTCAGGATGGGTTTCTCCTCCAGGAGGGCCCGGGCCCGGTCCAGGGAAAGGCCCCGGGCGGCCACGAGGACCGCCAGGGGGACGACCCTCTCCCGGGAAGCCGCGGCCCTCACGTGCACCTCCGGCGGGGCTTCCAGGAGTTCCCGCGGCGGGCGGTCCGTCCCGTGGACGGCCCCCACCAGGGCCTCCAGGGCCTTCTCGCGACCCGCCCCCGAGATGTCCTCCACGATTCGAAGGGCCCGCTCGAAGAGCTTGGAATTGCTGATCCGCACGTCCACCATGCGGTTCCCGTAGACCTTCCCGGCCAGGACGTGGGCCCCCGTGGAGAGAAGGTTCAAAAAGAGCCTGGCCCGGGTTCTTCCGGGGCACGCCAGTTTTGGACCTCCTCTCCCCGGGGGCCC
>CAYQBW010000237.1:0-5207 GCA_964415725.1 uncultured Planctomycetia bacterium | reverse complement strand
GCACCAACATGGAGCCCATGGCCTGGTACTACCTGGGCCTGATGGCCTACAAGGAAGCCATGGGCGAGGCGCCGCCCCCGGCGAACAAGCCCGATCCCTCCAAGTGGAAGGAGGTGCTCCGCATCTTCGAGCGCATGCCCAAGGCCTACGCCTACAACTCGAGTTTCGTGGAGCTGGGGTGGTACTACACAGGCGTGGCCTACACGGCCATGGGCCGGTTGAAGAAGGCCCAGGAAGCCTACAAGAACCTGAAGGCCGCCAAGAAGAACTCCAAGCTGATCCCCTATCTCGCCCTGGACATTTTCCGGGCCCACCTCAACCGGATCCGCAAGTACGAGAAGACCAGGAAACTCCCGAAAGGAACCCTGGAGAACGCCTACAAGGAGGCCCTGGCCTTCGCCGACGAATACATCAAGGGCAATCCCCTTCCCCAATACGCGGTTCTTTATGAATCGTTCAATTTCGCACTGAACCTGGGAGACCAGGAAAAGGCCCTGAAACTCTACGATCTCCTGGAGAAATTCTACGGGAAGAACCCCAAGTACACCCGGAAGATCCTGAAGTTCGTGAAGCCCCGGGTGGCGGAAATCCTCCAGAAGATGGGCGATTTCAACCGGGCCAAGCCCATCGTCGAGGAGCTCCTGGCGGCCTACAAGAAGGGCCGGTGGCCCCTGCCCGTCCTGTGGCTCGGCGTCTTCGAATACGGCGGCTGGCTCGAGGTGGACGGTGTCCGGGTCAAGGAGATCCTGGGCCTGAACCAGCCCTTGAAGGCCCTGGAGCCTCCCCTGGAACTCATGCCCACCCTCTACAGGACGGTCCAGGCCCCGGAATCCAAGTTTTCCCTCCAGTGGTATGCCATCGTTGCGGAATACACCTACCTGGCCTACAGGGCCGGCCTCAAGGACAGCAAGTGGTTCAACGAGGCCCGGACCTACCTGAAGGTGGCCATGAGCATCGACAACTTCGAAGGGGTCAAGACGGCCCCCTACCTCCTCAAGGGAAAGGAAAAGGCCTTCTTCGACCGTCTCTCCCCGGAGGAGAAGAAGAAACGGGTCCAGGAACATGAAAAACAGCGCCAGGATCTCTTGAGGATCTTCCAATACCTCAAGAGCAAACTCATGGGATGAACGAGGGGATGAGAACGACCATGATGGACAACCTCGGCAGGAAAAGACCCGTCTTCTTTCTTGGAGGCCTGGCCCTTGCCTTCCTCCTCGCGTCGCCTTCCCGGACCGCCGCCCAGGCCAAGGACCTGGACAGGATCATCTTCAAGGACGGCAGAACAGTGAAGGCCACGGTCCTGCAGGACGATTACGACAAGCTGGTCTACGTGAAGGTGGGGAGAAAAAAGAAGGAGGAGGCGGCCACCAAGGTGGAGAGAGTCGTCTACGGGGGACTCCCCCAGGCCTTCCTGGACGGAGAGAAGGCGGAAAGGGCGGCCGACCAGGGTGCGGAGAACGCCCCCGACCTCTACGAGAACGCAGCCCGGTCCTACGACCTCGCCGCCAACTCCGCCAAGCGGGCGCCCCTAAAGGCCCTGGCCCTCTACCGGGCGGCCCTTTGCCGGATGAAGCTGGGCTTGAAGAACAAGACCCTTCTTCCCTCGGCGATCAAGGCCTTCCAGGCTTTCCTGGAATTCGCTCCCAAGTCCAGGTTTTCCCTCCAGGCCCGCCTCGAGCTGGCTCGTTGCTACAGGCTGAATGGAGACCTGGCCGGAGGGCTGAAGGTCCTGGACGCCTTTTCCAAGCGGATTCTGGACGAGACTCTGCCCGTCAAGTGGGACGCCCTGGTCCAGCTCGAGCGGATCCGGACCCTGCTGGCCGGGGGCAAGCCCCGGGACGCCGCCCCCCTGGTGGACGGCGCCGCCCGGGCCCTTGAGGAGATCAAGCCGAAGACGGACGAAGTCCGGGCCTACCAGGTGGAACTTGCATTCCTGCAAGGGAAGATCAAGATCGACAACAAGGATTTCTCCGGGGCGGAAACCTATTTCGAGGACCTCCTGAACAAGGCATCCAAGGACCCCGATCTCCAGGCGGCCGCCTACGCGGGGCTTGGGGAGACCTATTACGCCCGTGGCATGGCGAAGAAATCGGAGAAAGACCTCTGGAACGCCTACTTCAACTTCGCCCACGCTTATGTCCTGGACATCCGGGACCGGGAAATGGGCGCCCGGGTTCTTTACTACCAGGGCGCGACACTCCTGGCCCTGGGCCCCCTCAAGGCGGGCCGCGACAGCGCGGCCACGGCCAAGGGTTACTTCAACCAGGTGGTCAAGTTTTTCCCATTGAGCGATTTCGCCGCCCTTGCGGCGGACAAGCTGAAATGACGGAGCATTTAGAGTATTCCCTTCCCGAGGAGGGAGGGGACGCGAAGTTTTACCCCTAGAAAGTTTTGCCCAAGGAGCTAAGCAAAACAGATGAGCAAGAAGACCCTCAAGAACGTGATGTTGGCCGGATTGGTCCTCCTCGGAGGCGTCGGATCCCAGGCCTTCGCCCAGAACACGACCGTCACCAAGACGGGGGGAGCCACCCTGGGCGACATTTTCAAGAACGCAGGGGTGATCGGTTGGGCCATCGTGGTCCTCTCCGTCATCGCCCTGGCGGTGATCATCAAGTTTTTCGTGGACCTCAAGCGCGAAAAGCTTGCTCCTCCCGACATCCTGGACGAACTGGACGGGTACCTGGAGGAGAAGAACATCGACGACGCCCTCCAGCTCTGCGAGGACGAGCCCAACTTCCTGACCAACGTCGTCCAGGCCGGGCTCGCCAAGATCGATCACCCCTTCGACGTGATCTCGAATGCACTGGAAGAGGCCCTGGACGAAGAATCGGTGAAGACCCACTTGAAGGTCGGCTACCTGTCGCTGATCGCCCAGATCGCCCCCATGATGGGGCTCCTCGGCACGGTGGCAGGCATGATCCAGTGCTTCGCCACCATCGCCATGAAGGAGACGGGCGTCTCCCCCCGCGACCTGGCGGGAGGCATCAAGGCGGCCTTGATCACCACCCTTTTCGGGCTGATCGTGGCCATCCCCGTGGCGGCGGCCTTCGTCTACTTCCGGAACAAAGTGGTCATGCTGACCATCGAAATCGGCGCCCAGGTGGAAGAGCTCTTCGAGCGGTTCCGCCCGGCCGAAGATTGATCCGCTCGTTGGAAACGCCCCTGGAGGCGGCTGTGTGGACCGGGGCGCCCAGCCGCCTCCGGGAACCGAGGTTGGACTCATGGCAAAGAAAAGCATTCACCTGAAAACGGACCTGCCCATCGACATGACGCCGATGATCGACTGCGTTTTCCAGTTGATCATCTTCCTCATGATCAGCGTGGACTTGTCCCAGCAGGACCTGGAGGACCTCAAGCTCCCCGAGGTCGACCACGCCTTGCCGGACAAGAACGTCAAAAAGAACCGGCCCATCGTCAACGTCACCCAGGAAGGCAAGCTCATCATGAAGCGGAAGACCTGGTACGATCCCAACAGGGACCTGAACAGGCTCCGCTTCAGGCAGCACCTGCGCAACATCGCCCGGGCCATGCCCCACAAGATGGACCCGGACGTGCACAAGTCCCTCCCCGACGATCCCCTCCTGCTCCGGGGGGACGAATTCACCGACTGGTACCACATGGCCAAGGTGATGGAGGATTGCGGGCTCAACTTCATCATGATCTGGAAGATCCAGCTCGCCGTGGCGGAAAGCCAGAAGGCCAAGGAGAGAAACAAAGCCCTTTTGAAACAAGCGCAGCATTGATCCTCCCCCTGCATGGGGAGCGTCCAAGGCTGGAGGTCAAGGATGGTCAATAAAGAACGAGTCAGGGAACAGGCGGGCATCGACGAGGACGCGGCGTGCGACATGACCCCCATGATCGATGTCACGTTCCAGCTCATCATTTTCTTCATGCTCCAGAAGTTCAAAACCCTGGAAGGGAAGCTCTCCGCCTTCCTTCCCAAGGACGTGGGCGTGAACACCACCAGCGCCAAGCCCATGGAAAAGCTGGATGTCCACGTCTACCTGGTGAAGAAGGGAACCTGGAAAAAGAAGGGGAACCGCAAGGTCTGGACGGGCCGGAAGATCAAGTGGAAGATCCAGGACCGCTTCTACTACAACAAGCGGGACTTCATAAACGGCCTCAAGAAGTTCGCCAAGATGATGCGGGACCCCAAGGATCCGACCCAACCCGTGCCCGTCACCCTCCACGCCCACAAGGGCGTCTTCTACGGCGAGGTGACGAAGACCGTGGACGACATTCTCTACAGTGGGTTCAAAAAAGTGACTTTCGCCGGGGGGTACACAAAGTAACTTGCTTGCCCCCCCTTTGGAGGAATCGGTAGACTGGATGCTTTCAGAGCCGTTTGACCCGTCGAAAAGACCCCTCCTTCCCCCCTTCCCGGTGCTCCCGGGCGGAGGAAGGGCTTCTCGAGGGAAAGGATCTCAAATGACCGGCAAAGACGTGACGATTCTTGGTTCGGCTTTCCTCGCCCTTGGACTTCTCCTGGGCTCCTGCACCACCCCGCCGCCGGAAGAGGGAAACCCTCCCTCCAAGGCCGGCCCGGAGACCGCCGCGTCGGCCAAGCAGGTCGCCGCCGGCAAGTCCGCTGAAGCGGCCAAGGCCCAGATTCCTCCGATCCTTCTTCTGGACGCCCAGAAGAGGGCCTTCCTCAAGGAGGTCCACCTGAAGAACGCCCGTAGGCTGGTGGACCAGCTCAAGTACGAGGACGCCAAGGAGGAACTTCTGAAGGCGAAAGAGGTGGTTCCCGACGATCCCGAGGTGAACAAGCTCCTTTCCTTCGTCCTGGCCCAGCTCGGGGAGAGACCCGCTTCCGTGGCCACCCGCGGGGAGGTGATGACCCAGGAATACAGGGCCCGCCTGGAGAAACTCAAGATGGAGGCCTTGGCTGCCTTCGAGAAGGCCAAGGAGCACCTGAAATACAAGGAGTACGACAAGGCCATCCAGAAGCTCCGGGAAGTGCAGATGCACATCCATTACGGCAACGCCGTGAACTGGGGCGACCTCAAGAAGAAGGTGGACGACCTCCTGGCCAAAGCCCAGTCCGAGAAGATCAAGGACATGGAAGCCCGGCGGGCCCGCCTGGAAGAAGAGACCTTCCGGAAGCTCCGCGAGGCCGAGGCTGTAGCCCAGGCCCGGAAGGCCGCCCAGATCCACACCATCTGGAAGGAGGCCCTGAGAAAATGGGTCGCCGAGGACTACGAAGA
>CAYQBW010000236.1:0-5217 GCA_964415725.1 uncultured Planctomycetia bacterium | reverse complement strand
CCTCCCGGGAGGGCCGCCAGCAAAACCATGAGAAGAGCGGAACTCATTCTTCCTACCTCACGATGTTGTTCACCTGGGCCAGCATCTCGTCGGAGGTGCGGATCGCCCGGGAGTTCACTTCGTAGGCCCTCTGGGCCACGATCAGGTTCACCAGTTCGTTCACGATCTCCACGTTGGATCCCTCCAGGAAGTTCTGGATCAGGTATCCGACGCCGTTGTTCCCGGGGGTGTCCGTGATGGGGGAGCCCGAGGCGGGGGAGGCCCGGAAGACGTTGCCGCCCAGGGCCTCGAGGCCGGAGGGGTTGATGAAGCGGGCGAGCTGGATCTGGCCCACCTGTGTGGGGGTCTCGGGGGCGCTGGACGTGGTGACCCAGACCTGGCCGTCCTCGTCGATGGTGATCTTCAGCGCGTCCGAGGGGATGGAGATGTCCGGGTCCAGCCGGTATCCGCTGGAGGTCACGATGTGGCCTTCCGAGTCCAGGAGGAAGGATCCGTCCCGGGTATACCCGATGGAGGCGTCGGGAAGCTGGACCGGGAAGAACCCGTCCCCCTTTATGGCCACGTCCAGGTTGCGGTTGGTGCCTTCCAGCACGCCCTGGGTGAAGACCTTGGGCGTGCCGATCAACCTGGCCCCGGAACCGAGCTGGAGGCCCAGGGGATTGGGCCGGCCCGCCACGGTTTCCAGGCCTGGTTGCTTGAGGGTCACGTAGAGGAGGTCCTGGAAACTCGCGGTCCCCCGCTTGAAACCGGTGGTGTTCACGTTGGCCAGGTTGTTGGAGATGGTGTCCACGAAGATCTGCTGGGCCTTCATCCCCGTGGCCGACGTAAAGAGACTCTTGAGCATCTTCTGTCCTCCTTATTGCCTTGCGGCCGCCAGGAAGGAATCCCTCGCCCTCTGGACCTGGACGAGGGCCCGGGCGGCGGCTTCGAAACTTCTCTTGGTCACGAGCATGGTGACCAGTTCCTGGACGGAATCCGCGTTTGCGGATTCCAAGGCGCCTTGTTCGACCCTGCAATCCGTGGCCGGGTAGGCCCTCATGCCAGGGGCCGCGGCGAAAAGGCCGTCTCCCTGGGGCGTGAGCTTGTGGGGATCCTTGAAGGTGTAGATCCCCAGGACCCCGAGAAGGGTCCCGGCCTTGGTGCGCACCGAACCCACGGGGTCCACCATGATCTGGGAGCCCTCCCCCTCGGCCAGGTCGACCCTGATGGGCTGGCCGTCCGTGCTGAGCACCAGGTAGCCCGAGGGGGTGCAGAGTTCGCCCTTCTGGTTGGGGTGGAGGCTCCCGACCCGGGTATACCTGATTCCGAACGGGGTCTTCACCTGGAAGAAGCCCTTTCCGATGAGGGCCAGGTCCAGGTCGTTTCCCGTGACCTTGACGTCCCCCTGGCTGAAGTCCACGCTCTCGGTGAAGACAGGGATGGTGAGGGGTCTCCCGTCGGCGGCCTGCAGGTCTGAGAGATACTCCACGAACCGGCCCACCTTCCTCTTGTAGGCCGGGCTCTGGAGATTGGCCAGGTTGTGGGAGATGTTGTCCTGCTCGCTGGAGAGGGCCGCCATGGCGGCGGCGACCGTGACTTCACCCGTTTCCATGGTCCGTCTCCTCTTTCGCTCTACCGCACCAGGTTGACGAGTTCGGCCAGGATCTGGTCGGTCGTGGTGATGACGCGGGCGTTGGCCTGGTAACCTCTCTGCGCCTCGATGAGGCGGACGAATTCCTCCGCGATGTCCACGTTGGAGTTTTCCAGCACGCCCGAGACGATCGTTCCCGCGCCGGCCGTGCCGGGCTGGGTGATGATGGGGTCGTCGGAGTTGGGCGACTGGGAGAAGAGGGTGTCTCCTTCCTTGAGGAGGCCACCCTCGTTGGTGAACACGGCCAGGCGCAGGGTTGCGATGTCCCGGGTGTGGCCGTTGCTGTAGAAGCCCTGGAGGACTCCGTTGGACTCGAAGGAGACGTTGAGCAGGTCCCCCGAGGGGTAGCCGTCCTGGTCGGTGGCGGCGGCGGAAGCCTTGTCCCCCATCTGGGTGAGCCCGTCGAACTGGGCGGAAGAACCCATGGAGAGGTTGATGGTCTGGGGGCTGGACAGGCCGTCCCAGGAGAAGGTGAGATTGTTCCCGTTGCCGTCGATCACCACGTTGAAGCTGCCGTCTTCGTTGAAGAGGATCCGGTCCACCGTTCCATCCACCACGCTTCCCTGGTCGTCGGGGACGCTGGCCGTGAGCGACCATTCACGGTTGGATGTCCTGGTGAAGGTGAAGGTCACGGGGTGGGCCCTGCCCAGGGAGTCGTAGATGTCCATGGAGGTCTTCACCGTGTCCGGCCCCTTGCCTTCCTGGGTGACTTTGAAGGAGGGGAAGGTGGAGGAGCCGTGGTTGGTGGAGTGGTCCGAGATGTGGAGGGCAAGCTTGGATTCCCCCGTCTCCGAGGCGGTGACCTTGAGGGTGCCGTCCGAGGCGAGGGTGACGTCTGCGTCGGGGAAGAGGTTGTCCAGGAAGGTGACCAGGTCCCCGAGAGTGGTCCCGTTCTGGCCGGCCCCGGTTCCGAAGACGAAGGTGTCCCCGATGGAGTGGCCCGCCGCGTCCTGGCCGGAGATCACGATCCGGTCGCCTGCCTGGTAGTCTTCCTGGTTTCCAACCAGCTGGTTCAGGCTGGTGGAGGCCGTGGCCGCAGTCTGGGTCCCAGAGGTGAACCTGGTGGAAAGTCCCAGGACCGAGAGGGGCGTTCCGCTCACGTTCTCCAGCTTGAGGGACGCCGAAGACCCCACGTGGTTGGTCTCCAGGGTGAAGCTGTTTCCCGAGACCTGCACGGTCACCCCCGTCACCTGGCTTTCGATCATGCTCTTGATCTCGGCGGCCGTCACGGCGGCGGGGTTGGAGAAGCTGGAGGTGTCGATGGTCACCGTCTGGGGGGTTCCCCCGTCCACGCTGACGGAAAACTTGGTGCCGTTGTAGGAGGAGAGGTCGAAGGGGCCCGTCCCCCCCGAGAGGGTGGCCGCCGTGCCCTGCTGGAAGGGAGAGCCCGAGGAGAGGATCTCCGCCAGGGGGCCCGTGACCTTGGCGGGGAGATTGCCTTGCAAGGTAAGGGTGGTCGTGGCCTGGGCGGGGATGGTGTCGGAGGCGGGGACGGTGATCACGTTGCCGTCCGTGTCCAGGACCCTGAGGCCCGTCCTCAGGTCCACGAGTCTCCTGTTGGTGTCCACGCCGAAGGAGCCGACCCGGGTGTAGAAATTGCGGTTTCCGTCGCTGAGGGTGAAGAAACCTTTTCCCTGGATGGCCACGTCCAGTGGCCTGCCCGTGTCCAGGAAGGTTCCCTGGTTGGTGTTGAGGTCGATGGAAGCCAGGGAAGTCCCAAGGCCCACCTGGAGAGGGTTCTTCCCGCCCAGTTCCCCGTGAGGCCCCGAACCTCCGCTCATGGTGAAGGAGAGGAGGTCGGCGAAAGTCACCCGGCTTCCCCAGAAGCCCGGCGTGTTCACGTTGGCGATGTTGTTGCCGATGACGTCCAGGTATTTCTGGTGGGCCCTCAGCCCGGAAAGTCCGGTGAAAAGCGAGGTGTTGACCACTTTCTCAGCCTCCCCTTCGAATCAGTTTTTGTTGTTCCCCTGGGAATTTCCCTTTTTGCCTGTTTTCTGAGAGGTTGAATTCGCCTTGATTCCCGTCACCCAGGCGAGCCGGATGGTCTTGCCGCCCAGGTCCAGGAGGGTCTTCCCGTCCTCCACGCGGACCCCCTGGACCACGCCGGAACCTTCCTTCCCGTCCTCTGTCTTGTAGACCACCGTCTTTCCGATCAGGTCGGCCCCCTGCCGGAGTCCCTGCATCCGGGCCAGGATCCCCTGGTAGCTGAGAAGCTGGAGGATCCCGTCGTTCATCTGCTTGGTTTGTTCCATGGAGGAGAACTGGGCCATCTGCTCCATGAAGGACTGGTTATCGACGGGGGAAAGGGGGCTCTGGGTCCGCATTTCCGCAACAAGGAGTTTCAGGAACATGTTGTCCGAGAACTTGACGTTTCCCGTCCCCAGGAGATCGGGGCCGTTCTTGCCGGCGATGGAACCTACATTGCTCATCGTTCTTCCTCTTCCTTGGTTGTCTTCAGGCGATGATGTCCAGGGCCGATCCGCTCCCCCAGTTCCGGACCGGCGGGGGAGGGGGGGCCTCGCTCTCCGCGCCGGAGAGGCGGGAGGAGCCCGCGCTCCTCCGGGTCGCGAGAGCTCGGTTTTCGGCGTCCCGCGCGAACTGGCCGGGATCCTGCTGGTCGGGACCCCCGGAGGTCACATGGAAGGCCGTGACGGAAAGCCCCTGTTCGGCAAGCATGTGGCGCAGGGGCGCCAGGTTCTTCTCAAGGAAACGGGCTACCGCGTCCGTGGCGGCATGGAGGCGCAACTCCACCTTCTTCCCCTCCAGGACCATCCGGACCGCCAGCCTTCCAAGGCTCGGGGGATCCAGGTCCAGGACGGCCTCTCCTCCCTCCTTGTCCAGGAAGAGGGCGATTCTCTTGAGAATGCCCTCTCCTTTCCCGGGGGAGATCTCCGGGGTGGGGCTCACCCTGGACCGGTATCCCCCCACGGGAGCCTTGGAAAAGGCTCCCTTGGGATTCGGTGCTCCCCCGGTCCGTTCCTGGGAACCCACCTGGGCCACGGAGGAGGAGGGACCGCCCGCGCTGGGTCCACCCGGGGCTGCCCCAGCCTGGGAGAGGAGGGCCGCCCCCTGGACCATGGCGGGGTCCCCGGAATGGAGGGTCGAAGAGGCGGAGCCCTTTCCCCCCGGGGTGGGAGTGGAGAAAAGGTCGGAAGAAGGGGAAGAGGCCTCCTCGGAGCCTGCAGAACGAATTCGCCCGGCCCCTTCCCCTTCTTCCTTCCAGGGAACCTGCGTGGCCGAGGATGTGCCCTGGGCTTCTCCCCGGCCCTGTTTTACCTCTCCTGCCGGCCCCTTTGCCGCCGGCGGGTTTTTCCGGGTCCTTTCCATGCCTTCAGGAGAGGAGGGGGCCGAGGGAGCGGGGCCGGCTTCGGCCCCGCGGGAAGGGAAGCGATCCCGCGGCTCTTTCTTCTTTTCCCCCCTGGACACGGAACGGCCCGGCTTGGGCCTCGGGGAGAGGAGAAAACCTTCCCCGCCCTGGGGGGCCGGGACCTTCGCCGCCGGGTCCATGTGTCCAAAGGGAGTGATGATCATGAAGTCTCTTCCTTTCCCCTGGCGGGGTTCGCCGGGGGGCGGGCTTGAACAAATGC
>CAYQBW010000235.1:0-5222 GCA_964415725.1 uncultured Planctomycetia bacterium | reverse complement strand
CTTGATCTCCAGGGCCCACCGCTCCGTTCCCCAATCCAGGACCAGGTCCAGTTCCTCGCCCCCCGCGGCCCGGAAGAAGAAAGGCTCGGGCCTCCTTCCCAGGGCCTCCAAAGTGGAAAGGGTCTGCTCCAGGACGAACCCCTCCCAGCTCGCCCCCACCCATGGCTGGTTGTAGAGAGCCTCCAGGGAAGAGACCCCCATGAGCGCGTGAAGCAACCCGCTGTCCCGCCAGTAGAACCTGGGCCTCTTGACCAGGCGTTTTCGCAGGTTGGCGGAGAAGGGGGCCAGCCGCCGGACCAGGAAAGCCCCCTCCAGGTAGTCCAAGTAGCTGAAAACGGTCTTGTGGTCCAAGCCGAGGCCCGCCCCGACCTGGGAAGCGTTGAATTGCTGGCCGTGAAGGGCGCCGAGCATTCGAAGCAAACGCCGGGTCGTCCCGGGCTTCGCGGGCAGGCCCCAGTTGGGAAGATCCCGGGTGGACATGATCTCCAGGTAATCTTCCTGCCAGTGGGGAAACATGCCCGGGTCCAGGATTCCCCCATCCGGATACCCTCCGTAGAACCACAAGTCGTCCAGCCGCCGGGCGCCCACCTCGGGTAGGAGAAAAGGGGACATCCGGACAAGCCCCATCCGCCCGGCCAGGGTCTCCGAAATCTCCCGCATCAAGTGAGGGGAGACGGACCCCAACAGGAGAAACCGTCCTTTTTGCTTTCTCCGGGCGTCTACGGCGCACCGCAGGCGCCGGAAGATCCAGGGCGCGTTCTGGGCTTCGTCCAGGACGAGGAGCTTCTTCCCCGAGACGTGCCTCTCCCACTCCGCGTCCAGGCGGAGGGCGTCCCCCTCGTTCTCCAGGTCGAAGTAGGTTCCTCCCAGGGAGCGGGCCAAGGTGGTCTTTCCGCATTGCCTGGGCCCCAGAAGAGTGACCGCGGGGAAAAGAGACAGTTTCTTCTCGATCTGCCCTTTGTGGATCCGGGGGAGCATGGGCTACATTTTGGGAACAGATTCCCAAATTGCAAGCCCCCCCTTGCTAGTTCTTGCCCACGCTCTTCCAGAGGGTGGACATGAGGAGGGCGCACAGGATGGAAAGCACGATGAGGGCCATAAAAACCAGGCTCCACCCGCCCTTCTCCAGGAGGAAGCCGTTGGCCGTGGCCATGACGGCCGGCCCGAAGGAGCCGACGCCGTTCACGAACCCGGCGGCCGTCCCCGCCCCCTTCCTCGACCCGTAATCCATCACCGCCACGGCGGAGACGAGAAAATCCGGGCCCATGGCGAAGAACCCCACAAGTCCCATGGCCACGGGGATGCCCCAGCTCGTGGCCTTCCAGAAAAAGAAGAGCGACCCGCAGAGCCCCAGAAGCATGATGACCGTAATCGGCGCCCTCCGGGAGGAAAAGGCCTTGTCCGAAAGATAGCTTCCCGCGATGGTTCCGGCCACCCCCGCCAGGGTGAAGAGGGTGGAAATGTATCCCGCGTTCTCCGTGGAAAAATGTTTCTGCGTCGCCAGGTAGGTGGCGATGAGGTAGATGAAGGAGTAACGTATATACTTGATCCCGAAGTAGGTGATCCCGAGAATCCAGATGGGCCCCTGGGTCAGGACCTCCTTGGCGTTCTCCAGGAGATCCACCTTCTCGGAGGCCCCCGCTTCCTCTTTGAGACCGTGATACCGGGCGATGGAGGGAAGGCCTTTGTCCTCGGGCTTGTTCCGGATGAGGGCCAGGGCGACCACGGCGACCACCACCATGAGCCCCGCGGCGGCCCAGAAGGCCCATCGCCAGTCCTTGTAGACCACGCTCTCCCCCCCCCGAACCACCGTGCGCACCGCCGCGTGCCCGATGATGAAGGAAGCAAGGAGCGTTGCGAGCACGTCCCCCACGGTGTAGCAGGTCCCCCAGGGCCCCATGATCTTCCCTCTCTCCCGCATGCTGAACCAGTTGGAGAGGACCTTGATGACCGAAGGCCACCCCACGGACTGGGCGTAGCCGTTGACGGTCCAGACGAGGAAGAAGAGGAGGAAGGTGGAGGAGAAGCCGAAAAGGAGGTTCATCGCGATGGTGACGCAGAATCCCAAAGCAAGCATCACCCGGGACCCCAGCTTGTCCCCAAGAACCCCGTTGATGAACTGCCCGGCGGCGTAGGCCCAGAAATATCCCCCGAGCATGTAGGAGACCGTGTAGTCCTCCCACCCGAACTCCTTCATCATCTCCGGAGAAACGACGGAAACCGCCTTCCTGCCCAGGTAGAGCCCGGCGTAGGCGATCCACGTCCCGAACCAGGCGGCCATCCTCCAATACCGGTACTTGGAATCCAGCTCAGGGTCCTTACCCTCCAGGGCCGTTGCTCGGGCTTCGACGGTTTCCGCCATGGTCACTCCAGGTAATCCAGGATGTCGACGGTTCTCTCGACGATGAAGGTAGGCTTCCAGGGAGACTCCTCCACCTCCCCGGCCTTGGTCTTTCCGCTGAGCACCAGGAAGGTCAGGATCCCCTGGTCCCATCCCATGCGGATATCCGTATCCAGGCGGTCTCCTACCAGGGCGACCCGTTCCTTTTCCACCCCCAGACGCCGGAGAAAGGCCTCCACCGTCACCCCGCTTGGTTTTCCCAGGAACTCCGCCTCCACGCCGGTGGCGGCGGTGATCGCCGCCGCCAGGGCCCCCACGTCGGGGAGGAACTCGTCCGGGCCGATCATCCAGGTGGCGTCGTGGTGGGTGGCGAAAAAAGGAACTCCCCGCCGGATGTAACGGCAGGCCTTCTCCAGCTTCCCGAAGGTGAAGGTCAAGTCGTAGGCCAGGACCACGTAGTTCGGATCCTCCGCGTCCACGTCGAACCCGGCGGCCCTGAAGTCCTCCTCCACTTCCGGAACGGCCATGAGGTAGATCCTCTCCCAGCCGGGAAGGGTCTTGAGATACTCCAGGGTGACCTGCCCCGAGTGCAGGACCTGGTCCTCCGTGACGTCGATCCCGAGGCCGGCCAGCTTTTCCACGTGCCTGGCCGTGCTCTTGGAGGAGTTGTTGCTGAGGAAGAGATACTTGATCCCTCTTTTCCGCAGTCCATCCAGGAACTCCAGGGTCCAGGGAAAGGGCTGGTTCTCCAGGTAGGTCGTGCCGTCCTGGTCCAGGGCGAAGGCCTCGATCCGTTTCAACCTCTCCCGGGCTTCCTTCTCGTCCAGGCCTTTCCGATTTTCCGTCATCCCCGCTTCCTTCATTCCAGGTTGAAACTCACCGGCTCCCCCGGGCGGACGTCACGGGCCCAGGAACCCCCGATGGACCAGGAATGGTTGGGGCCGAGGAAGGAAAAGCGCTTCTCGAAAAGGGCCTTCCCCCCCTGGGTCACGGAAAGCCTGCCCCCCCGGACGAATTCCTTGACCCGGAAGAGAAAGCGCCCCCGGGGAAGGACGTGAATGCCGGGCTCCAGGAAGTTGGGGACCACCCACTGGATGGGATCCCGGGCCAGGACCTTGACCCTTTCCCTCGGCCATTCCTCCTTTTGCAGGTAGGCCCCGATGGAGGCGGCGGCGTGCCTGCCTTCCAGGGCGGCCGCGTCCCCGGGTTCCGCGCCCCGAAGCAGGTTGCCCGCGGCGAAGACCCCCTCCCGGGAAGTCCGAAGAAGGCCGTCCACGGCCGGCCCCAGGGTCCCTTCGTCGATCTCCAGGCCTCCCAGGCGGCTGAATTCATGGTCCGGGATCCAGTCCCCCGTGAGCACCAGGGTGTCGCACTCGACCCTCCGTTTTTCCCCGGTCTTCACGTTCTCCAACTCCACCGCCGAAAGCCGGTCCTTTCCGAAGATGTTGGAAATCCTCGTGTTCGTGACCAGGGGAATCCCAAGGTGGAGCCTGGCGCTCCACCACTTGTAGGGCGTATACGGAAAGTAGACCTGGTCCCTCTCGAACTCGGTGGCCATGAGAAGGACCCGGCATCCGCCCTTCTCCAGGGTGTGGATGGCCGAATAGCTCACCAGCTCCGCCCCGGCGATTACGGCCCGGGTCCCGACTTTCCTGCCGTAACCGTGGACGAAGTCCTGGAGGGAGCCCGTGTTGAAGATCCCCTGGGGCCGGTAACCGGGGATGAGCCGCGCCGCCCTGGGCCTTTCCCTGCATCCCGTGGCAAGGAGAATGGCTTTCGCGGAAACGGCCTCGATCCCCCGCGGGGAGGTGACGAGCACCCTCTTTTCGCCGGCCCACTCGGTGACGGTCGTCTCCGCCAGCACCTGGACGCCGGCGGCCAGGGCCTTCTTCAACAAGGTCTCCGCGTATCCCGGCCCGCTGTAGACCCAGTGGAGGTCCCGGATCCCGAAGCCCAGGTGCTTGCAGAGCCTGGGAACGCCCCCGGGGCGCTTTTCCCTGTCCAGGACCAGGATCTCCCCGGCGCCGGCCCGGGCCAGCTCCAGGGCGCAGCTCAACCCGGCCGGGCCGGCACCGACGACGAGCACGTCCGTCTTCCGCTCATTCATGGGACGCCTCCCCGGGATGGTCTTCTTTTTCGGTTTCCGCCTGGAAGATGTGGGTCACGTCGGCGGAACAGTAGAACCCCTGGCACCTCCCCTGCATGCACCGGGTCCGCCTCTTCAAGCCCTCCAGGGTCCAGGGCGGAACGGGGCTCCGGAGGGCCCGCCGGATCTCGCCGAGGGTCACCCGCTCGCAGTGGCACACCACCCGCCCGAAGTCCGGGTCCTCCCGGATCTTCTCCTCCGACTGGTAGGGCCTCTTCTCCTTCTGGCCGATATACGGCATCCCGACCTTCCGGAACTCCTTCTTCTCCTCCAGGGAAAGCCCCGCCTCGGCCAGGAGTTCCATGGCGTATTCGGCGATCCCAAGAGAAGCGGAAAGGCCCGTGGACCGGATCCCCCCCAGGCAGAGATACCGTTTTTCCGGGTGGGAAAAGATCTGGTAGTCCTTGAACTCCGTGGCCGCCCTAAGCCCGGCGTAGGTGCAGGTCACCTCCTCCTTCATGAGTTTAGAGATGATGGCCTCCCCCTTGGCCCACAGGTATTCCAGGCCCTCCTTGCTGGTGCAGGTCGCCTCCTTGTCCTCCAGGTCCTCCGCCGTGGGCCCCAGCATGATGTTCCCGAAGACCGTGGGGCTCACCAGAACCCCCTTGGTCCTCTCCGTGGGCACGGGAAGGAGCACGTGGTTCACAAGGGGCCTGGAGAGCTTGTCGAAGACGATGAGTTCCCCCCGCCTGGGAGTCACGTGGAACCGCTCGAAGCCGAACATCCCGTCGATCA
>CAYQBW010000234.1:0-5236 GCA_964415725.1 uncultured Planctomycetia bacterium | reverse complement strand
GTCCTGGAGGCGGGGGGTTCCTGGGGGAAGAATTCCCGGTAGACCTGGTTCATGGCGGGAAAGGTGTTCATGTCCTTCAAGAAGACCGTGGTCTTCACGACCCTCTCCAGGGAAGACCCCCCCGCCTCCAGGACAGCCTGGAGATTTTTCAAGCAGGCCCTGGTCTGGGCCTGGATGTCCCCGGGGCCCACGATCTCTCCCGAGGAAGGATCCAGGGGAATCTGGCCTGAGCAGAAAAGAAGGTTCCCCGCCCGGACGGCCTGGCTGTAAGGGCCGATGGCCGCCGGAGCCCGGGATGTGGAAACGATCTTCCTCTCGGTCATCGCGGTCTCCTCTCGGTTGTCACTCTTCCAACTCTTCCAGCCTGGCCTTCAACTCCCGGGCGACTTGTGGGGGAAGCCAGGCGCTTACGTCCCCGCCGTGGTAGAGCACGTCCCGGATGAGGGTGCTGCTGACGAAACCAAACCGGGCGCTGGGCATCATGAAGACCGTCTCCACCTCTTCCGCCAGGTGCCGGTTGGTAAGGGCCATCTGGTATTCGTATTCGAAATCCGAGACGGTCCGGACCCCCCGGAGAACGACCTGGAAGTTCTCCTTCCTGCAGTAGTCCACCACCAGGCCCTGGAAAGCAACGACCCGCACGCCGGGAATCCCCCGGGTCTCCCTCTCGATCATCCGGACCCGTTCCTGGGGAGTGAAGAGGGTCTTTTTCCTGGGGTTTCGGGCCACGGCCACGGTGAGTTTTCCGAAGACCTTCACCGCCCGGGCGATGAGGTCCAGGTGTCCATAGGTCAGGGGATCGAAACTTCCGGGGTAGATGGCTTCGGTCATAACGGCTTCATTCTACCCTCCCCCGGGGAAAAAGACGGCGCTCTTCCCTGGGCCTCTCTTCCCGGGGAGTGACCTTCCTTCCGGGAAAGGGACGAATGGAACGTGCGCGGACATCCCGGAGTCAAAGCCCTGGCCCACAGGCCCCTGGTGCTCCTGGTCCTTTCCATGGGGGCTGGGCTCCTGGCGAATCGACTCCTGGGACCCGCCCGGCTCCTTCCGGCCGCCGCCGCCCTGGGAGGCGCGCTGCTCCTGGTCCGCCCCGCCGAAAGCAGGACCTGGGTCCTGGGAGCCGGCTTCTTCGCGGGGGCCTTTCTCCCCGCCCTACCGGCGGGAGGAAGGCCGCCCGGGGATCCCGGGGTCCCGTCCTCCCTGGAAAGGCCGGGGGAAAAAGACCGTTCCTTCCGGGAAGGATGCCCAGCGGACCTCCCCCGGATCTTTTCCGCCCGGGGCCGGGTGTTGACCTCCCCCAAGGTGGGGCTCTCCGGGGACCTTACCTTCCTGGTCCGAAGGGAAGGAGGAGTCTTCCGCGTCCATTGGCGGGAACCCGCCTTTTCGCCGGCCCGGGGAGACCTGGTGCGTCTCAAGGGAATTCTCCGAACCGGGTCCTTCCGGGAAAAGAGGGCCGCCCTGAAAACCTGCCTCACCCGGGGAGCCAACCTGGTTCTTCTCCAGCGGGCTCCCTGGTGGAGCCCGCGGGCCTTCCTGGACCGGGCCAGGCAGGCCCTCCACCGGCGCCTGGTCTCCGCCCTCTCCCCCGAATCCCGGGGGGTGGCCCTTTGCCTGGTCCTGGGGGACCCTTCACGCCTCCTTCCCTGGGAGGAAGCGCTCTTCCGGAGGACAGGAACGGCCCACCTCCTGGTGGTCTCGGGCCTGCACGTGGCCCTGGTGGCCTGGTTCGCGGCCCGGCTCGCCGGAAAGGGAAAGAGCTGGATACCCTTCCTGGCCGTCGCCTTCTACGCCCTTCTCTCGGGCGCCCGGCCGCCGGCCCTCCGAGCCGCCCTGGGGTTCGGTCTCTGGACCCTGGGAAGGTCCAGGGGAAGAAAGGGAGACCTGGCGGGCGCCCTGGCGGGCGCAGCCCTCCCCCTCCTCTTGCTGGATCCCCGCCGGGCCTTCGGCCCTTCCTTCCAGGTCTCCTACGCGGCCGTGGCGGCCATGGCCCTCATGGGCCCCTCTCTCGCCCGCTTTCTCCGTTTGCCCGGACTCCCCCGGGGCCTGTCCCTGGCCCTGGCTTTTTCCGCCGCCGCCACCCTGGGCGCCGCCCCGGTCTCCCTTTTCTACTTCGGCGCTTTCTCCCCCTGGTCCTTCCTCCTGACCCCCCTTCTCACGCCCGTTCTCGGCCTGGAGGTTTTCCTCTCGGCCGGATCCCTGCTGGTCCCCCGCCTGGCGGGTCCAGCCCTGGCCTTTCTCCATGGGGGGGTCCTCTTCCTTCTCTCGGCGGCCGACCGGGCCCTCCCATGGACCCCGGTCTTCACACCTTGGTTCCCCCCGCCCTGGCTCCTTTTTGCGAGCTTCCTCCCGGTTCTCTTTCTCCTCCTTGTCCTTCCCCCGGGAGGAAGGATTTTCGCGTGGGTGATCCTCTTCTTTCCCTTCTTCTTCCCATTATACTCATCAGGGAATTGCGGTCCCGGGGGGGCCCTCCTCTCCGTGGGCCACGGCCAGTGCCTGGCCCTGGAACTTCCCGGCTTGGGGGTGGTGGTCCACGACGCCGGTTCTCTCTGGTCCCCCCGGGGCACCTCCCGGGCTCTCCTGGACCTTCTCCGGTCCTGGGGAAAAAAAAGGGTGGACCTCCTGGTTGTAAGCCACGCAGACCGTGATCACGTCTCGGCCCTCCCCTGGATCCTCTCGGCCCTCCCCGTGGGAAAGGTCCTTCTTCCGGACCACTGGAAATCCCGCCGCCTGGCCCGGCTCCTGGAGAGGATGGGGGCGCCCTTCCACATCCTTCCCCAGGGGCGGACTCTCGCCCTCCCTTTCCCGGGAGGGAGGCTCCTCCTCTTCACACCGGGAGGGAAAGAGGGGTCCTCCAATGAAGCGGGCCTGGTCCTCTACTGCCGGACCCAAAGCTTTTCCCTTCTCTCGCCGGGGGACCTTGCCGGACCGGCCCTCGACCGGCTTCTCCGCCTGGGACCGGACCTGTCCCCCGGGATCCTCCTGGCCCCCCATCACGGGGCGCTCACGGGAAAGGAAGAAGCCCTGTACCGGGCCTTCCACCCCAAGTGGGTCCTGGCCTCCAGGTCCAGGGTCCAAGGGCCTCCTCCCTCGGCGGAAGCCTACGAAAGGGCCGGCGCCCGGGTGCTCTGGACCGGAAGAGACGGCCCCCTGTCCCTCCCGCCGGAACGCCTCCCGAAGGGGCCCCGGGAAACCCGGAAATAGCGGGGAATGGGTCAACCTTTTTTGGACTGGTCCTGCCTGTTCAAGAGGTCCTTGAGGGTGGGCCCCAGGAAGGGGTGATCCAGGGCGTTCACCACGGTCTCTCCCGGCTGAAGCTGGAACTGGAACTTCTCCTCGGGAATTTCCTTCCCTACGGTCACATCCAGGTATTCCTGGAACCTCACCCGCTTTCCCCCGGCGAACCATTCGATCCTGCGGGTAATCCGGTCCTTCGCCCCCACCAGGAGGACCACCCTGTCGATCTTCCCCTCCGGGTCGTCCATGGTGGCGCCGCTTCTTCCCGGGGCCTGCCGGGTCCCCTCGATCTCGTCCACCACGACTTTCCCGAGCTTCTTTTGCCCTTTCCACTTGAGATGGAATCCCTGGGACCGCAAACCGGTGATGACGTCGATCTGGTTTCGGGCCGTCGGGGCCGCCATGGGGGGACCGCCGCTCTCCTGGATCTCCCTGAGCCGGGCCACCAGGTCGGCCGGGAAGAAGACCACCTGGTTCCCCATGGCGAATCTCATCCAGGCCCCCTTGGAGTTGACCACCACCTCCTGGTGGGTCGGACGAAGGTGCCCGGGCTTGAGGTCCATGACATAGTGGATCTTCTTGTCTCCCACGGCCCAGAGTTCGCCGTCCGCCACGAGAGGCTGGTCCTCCAGGGGAAGTTCCGCCTCCATGTGGATCTTGAAATGGACGGGAATCTCCTTGGAGGCCAAAGCCTTCATGCCCTCGGCAATGGCCTGGATCCGGGGATCCACTTTTTTGGCCTTCTCCTGGGCGGGTGCGCCGGGCCGGGTAGGCTTCACCTTTTCCTGGGCCGCGGCCCCCCGGGGAAAGAGCAAGAGAGTCGATGCGAAAAAGAAGAGAAAAAAGTGTCTTTCTGTACTCACGTCTCTACTCCAGGCCTAACCCCGGACCGTTCAGGAAGCATCCGGGTCGGAGAAAGGATCATTCTACCCCTTGAGTCGGAGTAGGGGGGCCGCCCGATAGAGAAAAAGAGAGAAAAGGACAGCGAAGAAGAACCCATGGCCATCCAAGACCTGCGCAGTTTCGACCCGGGTCCGCCCGCGGGGAGAATCCTGGTCCTCACCCAGGGCATCCTGGACCCCACCCTGGTCCTGGCCCTGGAATCCACGGGGATGGACTGGGACCTGGCCCGGGACGTGAGGGAAGCCCGCCAGCTCTTCTTCGCCTGGGGGGGCCATGAAGCCCTCCTGATCGCTCCCGGGATGGAAAGGGAAACGGCCCGGGAGGTGATCCATTCCCTGCGATGGGTGGACGAGACCCTCCCGGTGCTCACATTTGTGGAAGTCCGGAGCCCGGGCGGTTTCCAGCCCCCCTTGACCTCTCTTTCCGACCTGGATCCCGGAACGGAAGTGGGAAGGAAGGTCTTCTACACCAGGACGCGGGCCAGCCTTCGCCAGGCCCGGGTTTGAAAGGAAGATCCCCCTTTCTGTGACCCGACGGCCTCTCCCCTCACGATTCATGGGGGGTGAACATGAAAGCCGTGCGTGTCTTCGCTCCGGGCGTGGTGGGCCTGGAAGCCCGCCTGGTGGAAGTGGAGGTCTTCCCGGCCCGGGAGCCCGTCCACTTCCAGATCATCGGCCTTCCGGACTCGGCGGTCCGCGAAAGCAGCCACCGGGTCCTTTCAGCCCTCTCCGCCTGCGGGCTCCCTTTTCCTCACGGCCCCTTGCTCGTGAACCTGGCCCCGGCCTCTACCAGAAAGCAAGGAGCGGCCCTGGACCTGGCGGTGGCCCTGGGCGTGACGGCCATGAAAGGCACCCTCCCCAGAGAGGCCTTCCACCAGACCTTGGTGGTGGGAGAATTGGCCCTGGACGGCAAGGTCCGGCCCGTGCGGGGAGCTTTCCTCGCCGGGGCCCTGGCCCGTGAAAAAGGGCTCCATCGGGTGGTCTGCGCCCTGGATATGGCCCGGGAAGTTCACCTGGCCTCCCCCTCCTTGAAGGTCATGGGGGTGACCTCCCTGGAAGAAGCCGCCCTGGTTCTTCTGGGAACGGTTCCGCCCAGGCCC
>CAYQBW010000233.1:0-5260 GCA_964415725.1 uncultured Planctomycetia bacterium | reverse complement strand
TTTAAATCGGGAGGGAACGGGGAAGGGGGGGAGGAATGGTGCTAGCCTTGATTTTTCCCACGTGGAGATTTTCCGGAATAAGAGACCATCCGAAAGGGTCCCAGACGCCCATGAGATTCTGGATGCCGAGACGGTCCTGGTGTCTTCTCCCCCTGTGCCTGGCCTGCCTGGCGGGATGCTCCTCCCTCAAGGGACGGTTCCTGGAAAGCCAAGGAGACCAGGCCTTCGAACTGGCCCACTACAGCCAGGCCGTGGATTTCTACCAGCAGGTGAAAAAACTCCGGCCCGGCGACAAGGACATCCGGAGAAAATTGGAGATCGCCAGGACGGCCCTCTTCTATGCCCGGGGTAAAGACGCCTATTTCCAGGAGGATTTTGCCCAGGCCGAGCGGTGGTTCCGATTGATCCTGAGGCGGCACCCCGACCAGGAGCTGGCCAAGGCGTGGCTCCGGGAGGTCCGGAAGAAGCAGGCCCAGGCCATGGTGGCCAAAGCCCGGGACCTGGCCGCCTGGGGGCACGACCAGGAAGCCATGGACCTCCTGGCCCGTTCCCTGCGCATCCTCCCGCACAATCCCGAGGCCTTGTCCCTCAGGTCCCGGCTCCGGAAAGAAAGGAGGAAGCTCCTGGAGAGGGGAAAGGCCCTGGTGAAGGCGGGGCTCGAGATCCTCAGGGAGTCCCTGGGAGAGGAGGGGGACTTCCTGGCTTTCTACAACCTGGAAGGGGCGCGCCGTCTCATGGGCAAGGACTTCCAGGTCCCCTGGGTCCTGAAGGAGCTGGAACGCCGTTTTCTCGCCCGGGCGAAAAAGGAGATCCGCGCCGCCCTGGAGAAGGACGATTACGCCCGTGCGCTCTTCATGGCCCGCTATGCCCGGACCTTTTTCCCGGACCGGGGGGAGTTCAAAATCTTCGAAAAAGAGGCCAAGGACGAGCTGGAAGCGCAGATTCTCGCCGGGCAGGCCCAGAATATGCTTCTTCGGGGAAATCCGGACAAGGCGGAGGAATTCTTCAAGGAGGCCGCCCGGCTTTCCAGGCGCAGGTCGGGGATCTACCTGGCCGGCCTGGAGGAAGTAAGAGACGCCAGGCTGGCCTTGGCCTACGAGGAGGCCCGGGATTTCGAGAACCGGGGGCTCTACGAGGAGGCCCTGGCCCGCTACAAGAAGATCGCCGCCCGGGCTCCCGACTACCGGGACGTGGAAGCCTGGGTCCGGGACCTGGAGGCCTCTCTCCGGCAGGGGCGGAAGCTCCTGGACCGGGCCCGATCCCTGGCGGCCCGGGGAAAGAAGAAAGAGGCTCTCCAGGCCTTGCGGGAGCTCTTTTCCCTCCTTCCTTTCTACAAGGAGGGGCTGGAACTCAAGTTCCGGATCCTGGGAGAGGAAGACCCGGTCTCCGGGGGATGAGAAAAGGGCCCGGCCTTTTCAGGGCTTCCTCCTCTCCCACACCGAGGCCAGGCGCCCATGGAAGATTCTCTTCCACTTCAAGGGAGGCAAAAAAGTCTCTCCCCATGAGTCCGGCATGACCACCAGGTCCACCTTTCCTTTTTCCAGCCACGCTTCCACCTGGTCCGGCGGGACTCGGCCCTTGCAGATCTCCAGGACCTTCCTGCAGAGTTCGGGGCCGTAGGTGGTGACCCTGCCGTCCACGGCCACCAGGGCCCGGGGATGGAGCCGGTAGGCCAGGTATCCCCCCCAGCCGGGTTCGTGGAAGAGCCGGGTCCCGGGGCGGAGCTTCCGGCGGGCGAGGAAATCCGCGGCCTGGACGGGATACCGGCCGGGCTGGAAGAGGCGGGGAGAGAAGCGGCCCGCCCAGAAGGAAAGAAGGAGAAGGGCAAGGACGAGGACGGCGCCGCGGAGGGCGGCGAGGGCGGCCTTCCCGGGCTTTTTGGGAAGGAGAAAGAGGAGTCCCGGAAGGGCGGCCGTTGAAAAACGGTAAGCCAAAAACCCAAGTCCTTCTCCTGCAACCCCGGCTCCCCACAGGGGGCCTTCCCGCCCGAGGCCCTCCTTTTTCCATGCCTTTTTCGCCAGGGCGAGGAGAAGGAAAAGCCCCAGGGCGCCCAGAAGGATCCTCAAGGCCAGGAAGACCTGCGTGGGAGGCAGGTGGGCCAGGGAGGACCATTCGGGGACGATGGTGGCGAACCCCTTGGTCTTCCACGCCAAGACCGGCAGTTCCAGCCCCGCCGGGGTGGCGAGAACCCCCAAGGTGGCGGCCAGGGCCAGGGCCGGCAGGGGAGGGGGCCACCTTCTTTCCTCCAGGACCTCCATGGCCCATCCCGCCCAGAACCACAAGGGGGCCAGGAGGGCGGCTCCGTGGAAGTTGGCCCAGAGGGCCACCAGGAAAAAGAGCCACCCGGCCCGCCGGAGGGGCCCTTTCCCGGAGGGAAGGAGAAAGGTGAGCGCCAGGGGAAGGGCGACCCAGGTGACCAGGTCCGGCCGGGCCCGCAGCCGGGGATAGAAGAGGAGGAGGGCGGCCAGGGCAAAGAAGAGGGCGGAAGAGACGGCCCTTCGGGCCTTTCGGGCCGCCCGGAACCAGAGGACCAGGCCCGCCCCGCCGAGCAGGGAGACCATGACTTTCAGGAGCCCCGGGCCGCCGATTCCTTCCAGCAAGGCCCAGAGCACCTGGAAGAGCCATTCGTGGAGCACGTCGGGCCTGCCCCCGGCCGTCCAGGAGAGGGTGTCCCGCAAGGGGAGTGCGCCCCGGCCCAGGATCTCCCGTCCCAGGGTCACGTGGAGGGGCCAGTCGATGTCCCAAAGGGGGAGAAAGGAGACCAGGCCGCCGAAAAGAAAGAGTCCCCCGAGAAGCGCCCATTCTCGTGAGACAAAGTGTTTCATTTCTTCCGCGGAGACCTCCAAGGCCTTGTTCTTCCCGGGAGCAAAGCTTTATCCTTTCCCTCTCCCCCGAGACAGATCGTATCAGTCGAGGTTTCTGAAAGAGGAGGCGAAAAAAAACCGGGTGGAATGAATTCCACCCGGCAAAAAACCTGGCAGCCGGGACCACCTGCCCCCTGGACTACACAACCGTCACGGCGACCCCGACTGCCAAGAATTCAAACCATCCGCGGGAGACCAGGTCTTTCAGGAACACTAACCACCTACATGGAGGAGCCCCCCAGGTAACAGGGGGCTCCGATTTTTTTCCGGCAGGATTTGCAAGGGTTTGATTGGGCGGCCTTCCGCTTTTCCTCCGGGCGTATGGGATCCGTCTTGGGTTGTAAGAAGGGTGTTTGTGGAGGAGACCGCCGGGGAAGGTCCCGGCCCGGGGGGCTTCCCGAAAGGTGTTTTTTCGGTTTTTTTCGAGAAGGAAGGGCCTCCAGGTTCGTAAGCGGGCCTTTTCAGGAAAGGTTCCGGGGATCGCCTTGGAGGTGGATGTCCCATGAAATCCGGAACGGCTCAGACAAAAGTTCTCTTTCTCCTGGCCTTCTTTCTCTTGGTGGGTGGGGGCCTCTGGCTCCTCTTCGGTCCCGGGAATCTTCCTTCCCCGGTGGGGGCCTCGGAGGGGAAGTCGACTCCCGGGGGACCCGGAGCCGCGGTTCTGGCGGGCCGGGCTTCCCCCCAGGGGCCGGGAACCGGTGAAACCGGCCGCGCCAGGAAGGCCCTGGCCGCGGCCCGCCCCGGACGCGGGGTGGTGGAAGGCCGGGTCTTTTCCCTTCGGGACGGGAGCCCCCTGCCGGGGGTCGCCGTGGAGGTCACCAGGGAGTTTCCCGCCACCAGGGGCTTCCAGGACTTGATGGGAAACCTGTTTCGCCGGGGCCTCTGGGAGAGGAGACCCAGGCCCATCGCCCCGGCCCCGGTGGGGACGGGGAAGACGGGGCCTTCCGGGCGCTTCAGGATCGAGGGGCTTCCGGCGGGCCGTTTCTGGCTGACCCTGGGCCCCGGTTTCTATTACCCCTACCGGATTCCGGGGGTCTCCCTCGGTCCCGGGGGGAAGGTGTCGGGCGTGGAGATCGCCGCCCTGAAGGGGGGGATGGTCAAGGGAAGGGTCCTGGACTGGAAGGGAAGGCCCGTTTCGGGAGCCGTCCTGGATCTCCGGCCGGGGCTCAACAGCTTTCTCAGCCATTTCTTTGGAACCGGTTATCACTGGCGCTCCGCCTTCTCGGACGAGAAGGGCCGTTTCGTCCTCCAGGGCGTTCCCCCGGGAAGGGAGTATGTTCTCACCGCCTTCGGGCCGGGACTGCCCATCCAGGTCCGCACGGACCTGGAGGTTTCGGAGGGGCAGGTCCTGGAGGTGGATTTCCGTGGAGAGAAGCCCGCCTCCGTGGCGGGCGTGGTGCGGGACACGGAGGGCCGTCCCCTTCCCGGCGCCCGGGTGGCCGTGGCCTTCCTGGACCTTCATGAACTCTTCTTCTCCCCCGAGGCCTCTCCCCCCGTCCGGGCCGGCAGGGACGGCTCCTTCGAGATCGGGAACCTTCCTCCCGGGCCCCTGGCCGTGGCCGCGCGGATGGAGGGCAAGGGGCTGGCCGACCCGGAGGAGGTGTCCCTCCAGGCCGGCGGCAGAGTGGAGGGAATCGTCCTGGTCGTGGGGGAGGGCGGAGCGGTCTCGGGCAGGGTGACGGACACCGAGGGGCACCCCTTGAAGGGAGCCCTGGTGGAGGCCTGGAACGGCTCCTTCAGCGGTGGGCTGGAGATGTCGCGGCTGCTTACCTTCGGCAGGGTCAAGTGCCGCGCCGGCGCGGACGGATCCTTCCGGCTCGAGGGGCTTTCCGGGGGAAGGTGTTTTCTCAAGGCTTCCCTTGGGGGCTACGGGGACGCCTTTCTTCCGAGAGTGAAGGTCGGCTCGACGGACGTGAAGATCCGGCTGAAACCCGAGGCCGGGATCCGGGGAGTGGTCCTTGCAAAGCACGCCTCCAGCCCGGTCCGGCGTTTTCCCATCCGGTTGAGGGGGGTTCCGTTCTTTGCGAGAGGGAAATACAGCTGGGACTTCGAGGATCCCCGGGGGCGGTTCTTCATTCCCGCCGTTCCCTCGGGCAAGGCCACCCTCCGGGTGGAGGCCCGGGGTTTCGTTCCCCTGGACAAGGAGGTGGAGGTGAAGCCGGGAGAGGGAGCCAAGGGGGTCATCCTTCTTTTGGAGCGGGAATCCCTGGTCCAGGGACGGGTGGTGGACGAAAGGGGGAACCCCGTGGCCGGCGCCAGGGTGGCGGCCTACAAGGGGAGGATCCCCCCGGGCCTGGCGTCCCTCCGGGCCGGTTTTTCCCGTGCCCCCTCCGGCGGGGGGAGGATGCGCCTCTCCCTGGGGGCGGGTCCTCCCGGGATGGGGCCAAGTGGGGGAC
>CAYQBW010000232.1:0-5268 GCA_964415725.1 uncultured Planctomycetia bacterium | reverse complement strand
GATTCCCACCCAGGAAGCGGAAAACAAAATCAGGAGGGAAAGAAGGAGAAGGAAGGAAAACCCGGTCTTTTTCATGGCATTGGACCTCTCCGTGAATGAGGACAGCCCTTGGAAAGGCCCCCCCGATCTTGTACCGCCCGGGAAGAAGACTTACAAGAAAAGGGAGGAGGACCCTTTCGGCTCCCCCTCCCCTCCGATTCCTGTTTCCGTATAGTCTCCTTCCGCCCCCGGGGCAGTGGGCGGTAGGAACGGGAATTCAACTTTCCCTGTTCAGAGATCCTGGCCCAGCTTTTCCCAGACCGATTCCCCTTCTTCGATTCCTTTCGCCTTCAGGTGGGGGAAGGTCCGGAAGAGGAAGTAGGCCAGGGGAACGACTCCGAAGAGGATGATGATGAGGTCCGGGATCATCCGGATCTGCCCGATGAAATGCACGGGGCCGCGCTCGAAGAAGCTCGCGTCCCGGGCCTTCCAGATCCCCTCCTTGAAGCTGGTCCAGGCCTGCATGCATCCCACGGGGAAGAGAGTCCCCAGCACCATCAGGAGAAGACCCACGTTCATGCCGAAGAAGGAGAGCTTGAGGATTCCGTCGTTCCAGTGCTCCTTCTTCACCAGGCCCCTCCAGGCGAAGAGCAGAAGCGCGATGGAGAGCATCCCGTAGGTCCCGAAGAGGGCGGCATGCCCGTGGTTCACCGTCAGGTAGGTTCCGTGCTCGTAGTAGTTGACGATGGGGAGATTGATCAGGAAACCGAAGACGCCGGCCCCCAGGAAGTTCCAGAAACTCGAGGCCACGAGGAAATACATGGGCCACTTGTAGGGGAATTCCTTCCCTTCTTTCTTGATGGACTGGTACTCCATCAACCCCCGCACGACCAGGCCCATCAGCGGGATGGGCTCCATGGAGGAGAAGACGCTTCCGATGGCCAGCCAGTAGGAGGGGCCGCCGTACCAGTAATAGTGGTGGGCCGTCCCCATGATCCCCGAGAGGAAGGTGAGAGCGGCGGTGAAGTAGGCCACTCTCAGGGCGCCCTTGGCGGAGGCCAGCCCCATGGCCACCAGGAGGACGGAGATCACCGCCACGCCGAAGAATTCGAAGATGCTCTCCACCCAGATGTGGACCACGAACCACCGCCAGTAATCGGCCATGGTCATGTTGGTCCCCCTGCCGTAGAAGAGCCCGAACGCGAAGAAGCCCACCACAAGGATCGCGCTGAAGAGGTAGAACCAGATGAGAGCGGAGAATTCGTCCTTGTGCTTCATCCTCAGGTGATGGGCGGCGGCCCGGTAGACGATGAAGAGCCAGGCCACGAGCCCGACGAAGAGAAGGATCTGCCAGATCCTCCCGAGTTCCAGGTATTCCCAGCCCTGGTGGCCGAACCAGAACCACACCTTTCCGAGCATCCCCTTGATGCCCAGAACCTCGCCGAGAAGGCTCCCCAGGGCCACGACAAGGATGGCGCCGAAAAGAAGCTGCACGAGCAAGCCCTGCTTCTTGGGCTCCTTGCCCCCGATGATCGGGGCCAGGTAGATGGCCGAGCCGACCCAGGTCGTGGCGATCCAGAAGATGGCGAGCTGCAGGTGCCAGGACTTGGCCCAGCTATAGGGGATGAGCTTGGCGAAAAAGGGGATGTAGAACTTGCCCGGGTGCACGGTGTAATGGGCCATGAGCCCCCCGAAGGAGGTCTGGAGGAGGAACAGAAGGATCACCACCAGGAAGAACTTGGCGGCCTTCAACTGGCTCGAGGTCAGGGGGAGATCCATGAGCTTCTGAGCCAGGGAAACCCCCTTTGTGGGCCCATACCAGAGTTGGTGCCTGTGGACCAGGTAGATGAAGATCCCGAGAACGATGAAAAGCGACAGGAGACCGCCCAGGGTCCATATGAAGACCTGGTTGGAGGGGGTGTTCCCGGCCGCCTTGTCCGGGGGCCAGTTGTTCGTGTAGCTGAAATCCTTTCCCGGCCTCTTTACCGAGGCGATCCAGGCCGTCCAGAAGAAGAACCGGCCGATCTGCCTCCTCTCCTCCGAGGTAGGGATCGTTCCCGGGAGGAAGCCGTAACGCTCGTCCCCCTTGTCGAAGGTCCGGTCCCAGAAAGCCAGGAGGTCCTGGAGGCCCTTCACCTGGGCTTCGGTGAGCCGCAGGGTGCCGGTGGAGGGGTCGTAGCGGTTGGTCTTGATCTCCTCCACCACCTTTCCGTCCACGGCTTCCTTCTGGGAAGGCGCCAGGTCGGCGTAGCTCTTTCCAAATTCCTTCCGGGCCAGGTGGTCCCTGATGGAAAGGACCAACCGGTGCAGGGAAACGGCGGAGAACTCCATTCCCCTCTGGGACCCGTGGCCCCAGACGCTTCCGTGGTCCATCAGGCCGTAGCGCTGGTAGGTGTCCTGGCCCCCCAGGATATCGGCCTTTCTGAAGAGGGTTTTCCCGTCCGGGCCGGCCACCACTCCCGGGTAGGGAGGGAGGCTCTTCTTGGCCAGGATCCCCCCCCCGAGGAGCACGACCATGGCGACAATGAAGCAAAGAATCGCGGCCCATTTCAAAGCGGGTGTAGACATGAGGGCTCCTCCATCGGTTCCAAGGCATTAAGGATGAGGGCTTGGCCCCGGTCGGTTTTTCGAGGGTCTTTTCTAGAAGCCCGGGAGCCGGGTTTCAATCTCCTTGTCAAAAGTAAATCCACTACAATTTTCTAGCTTTAAGTATACTTTTTCTCTCCCAGGGGCCCCATAACAGAGAAGGAGGGCCCGGGGAGACCCCGGGCCCTCCTTCCATGGGAGTGGGATGACTTTAGAAAGTAATCATCTTCACCGGACGTCCGCTCTCAGTCCCCTGGTGAAGGCCAGGCTCCAGGGATTCAGGCCCGGGTAGACGTGGATCCACTGGAAGTAGAGGCTCCCGATGAAGACGGGGGAATCCGGAAGGGGAAGCCGGAGAGAGGCGATCCCTGAAGAGTTGGTGGTCGTCGTGAAGCCCCCGAGGAAACTCGGGGCGAAGGGCCTGACGTTGACGAAGCACCCGGGCATTCCAAGGCCGGCCAGGCTCATGGAGTAGGGCTTCAGGGAGACCCAGAGGATGGCGACCTTGCTCTTGGCCCCGCCGCCCAGGTATACACGGAAGAACTCCGAGCCGGCGTTGGGCTTATCGGCGGAGATGAACCCCTTGCAGCCTTTCCCGTAGAGGAAGGTCCTGGCCGTTGCGCGGTAGGTGAACCGCGTCCCGTAGACCGGGTAGTTGAAGGGGAGCTTGGGATCGGAGACGGTGAAGGCCACCAGGAACTCGTTGGCGTCGTCGTTGAAGGTCACCGCCGGGGCGTAACCGGTGAGGTGCGTGTTGTAGACAGTCACGTGCTCCACGATCCCGCCGGTGTAGCCCACCCGGGCCGCCAGGACGTCGTTGCCCCTCCTGTAGACCACGGCCCAGTGGGAGCGGGAGTTGGTGTCGTACCCGATCCCGCCGATCCAGTAGCCCGAGGTGGAGGCCGAGGAGCCGTTGATGACCCGCATGGTCTTCTTCAGGGGACTGGAAGAAGTCTCCTTCCAGTCGAAGCGCTGGACCTGGACCTGGCCCCCCAAGGGGTTGGAGTGCTTGGTGCCCAGGTTCCGGGAGACCTGGTAGGCCACCATGTAGCGCTCCCCGCTCCCCTCCACGAAGGGCCTGTGCTTGTGGATGGATCCGGCGGGATTCCCGAAGAAGCCCGAACCGGCCCGGGTTCCGTTGTAGCGGATCCGCTGGCCGAGCACGTCCCAGTCGTCCTTGGGGATCTTGTTGTTGTATTCCTGCCAGACCGTGATCCACGAGGATTTCCCGCCGAGGGAGACCTGGTTCACCGAGGGGTTTTCCCGGTCATAAGTGGTCCCCACCGGCGCGGACGCCAGGAGGAAGGCTTTCCCCGCCTTGGAGGTCCTGGCGTTCACCAGGACCCCGATCACTTCGGTGTCGGGGGTGTTCGCCTGGGTTTTGGTCTTGTCCCTCTGGAAGACCACCAGGGCGTTGTCGCCCGAGGTGCTGAAGGAGTAGGTGCCGCCCACGTCGGGATTGCGGGATGTGTAACCGGCCAGGTAGTAGACGGAGATCACGGAAGGGGACGGCGCAGTGGAGCCGCTGGCATGGATGTGGGCCCGGATCCCCGAGGCCTTGCTGGCGGGGAAGTCCCTCTGGAAGACCACGACCCACTTCCTGGGGGCGCCTACGAAGGCGACCCTCATGTTGTAGGTGCTCCAGGAGGCGGTCACGTCCTTGAAGACCGTGATCGAGGAACCGAAGGCGTCGTTCACGAGCCGGGCGTAGCCGTCGTAGTCGCTCCCTGAGAAGCGGCGGCTGTAGACCACCAGGACGTTGTTCTTGGAGGCGAAGTCGTCGCGGCCGATGTCCACGGTGCCCACCATCCCGAACTTGGAGCTCCCCCAGGAGGAGACCCGCACCCGGGAGGTGAGGGGATCGATGGTCACTGGGAAGGCGGCCTTCTCCAGCCACGTGCCGGGCACGGTGAGGCGGATCCGGTTCCCGTCGTAGGAGGTCTTCACCTCCGTCTTGTTTCCCAGGGCGTCCACGGCGAAGGCCTCCCCGTAGGAGACCAGGGCCTTGCCCATCCGGTCCTTGAAGACCAGGGAGGTGTGGGCACCCTCCACCGGGTCGGCCTCGAGCCTGGAGGTGATCCTCCCCGTCACGACCAGGTCCCCGGCTGCGGCGGGCCTGGCGTGGATCGTGAAGGTCTGCTCCACGCCCTCCTTGCGGACGTCGTAGGTCTCGGTGACCCCCGGGTAGCGGTATTCGAAGCTCCAGTCGGTGAAGCTCGTCTCCGGCTCGGTTCCCTCGGCGAAGAGGGCCTTCCCGCCGGCCGTGACGGATTCGGTCTTCCACCGGAGGGGAAGGTTCTCCGGGTAGGCCGCGCCGAGATAGGGATAGAAGGCGTAGCCCCCGTGGAAGGAGGCCTTGAAATCCGCCCCGGCGGCCCAGATTCCATATTCACCCCCCACGGGGTCGGCCTTTGCCGTGTGGATGGGAACCAGGAGATCGGCCTCCGTAAGGGGAGGGACGGCGGAGGCGGAATTCCGCGGGGGAAGGACAGACCGGGTGTTTTCGGAAAGGGCCCGGACATGGGCGGCCCCGGGCCCGTCGTGGTCCTGGGCCCCGGCGGGCAGGGCCGGGAGGAGGACAGGGAGAATCAACCAAAGAATGCGGGTATTCACGTTTCCTCCAGGGAAAAAGGGTTTCATGAAAAGAACCAAAAGGAAAACCTTCTACTTGGCCCGAACGGAAAGGCATTCAATGGGAAAGAA
>CAYQBW010000231.1:0-5285 GCA_964415725.1 uncultured Planctomycetia bacterium | reverse complement strand
GCGGCCCGGGCCCCACCATCCCCCGCCCGCCACCACATTCGTGGGGCTTTGGGGGGGATGGTCACGGCTTTTTCGGCAAGGTTTTGGGAAGCCGGTCCTTTTCGGGATCGGCAGGGGGCCGCCTTCGGGGACGGTCCGCCCGGGCTTCCTTTACTTGGCCTTCCCCGCCCAGAGGACGCCCAGCTCGGCCGCGGTGGCCCAGGGGCGGCCCTTCATCTCCGAGAGAGCCACGAGCCGGATGAAACGGGCCTTCCGGGGCCGCTTGAAGAAGACCTTCTTCAAACGGGGCCCCCTTCCGAAGCGCCCCTTGGCGGCGGGTTTGCCCCAGGTTTTTCCGTCCAGGCTGGTATAGAAGGCGTATTTCTTGATCCATCCGTGGTCCGTGTCCTGGCGGGGCAGGTAGGTGAAGCCACGGATCCACACGGTCTCCCCCATGTCGATCCGGATCTCGTGGGGATATCCGGGGGAGGAAGGGCTCCACTGTGTGTGCCAGTAGGTGGATGGATCGCCGTCGACGGCGTTCCCGGGATCGCCCTCTCCCTTCTGGCTGCTGTCGGCGTAGACAACCTTCCATTTCCGCTTGACCGGACCAAAGGTCCGGGAAGCCGCCGGCCCCGGCAAAAGGTCCTTCCCGTAGACCCGGGCCTTGACGGTCCCTCCCTTGGAGAGGTCGATGGGGCCGCGGTAGAGCGCGAAGTCCGGCCCCGGCTCCGAGCCATCCAGGGTATATCGAATCTCCGCGCCGGGCACGGGGGAGACGAGGCGCACCTTTCCCTTCGCGTCCCGGAGGATGCCCGGAGCCCCGGCCACGGGGGAAAGGGTCCTGGCGTAAGGGAAGAGGCCCTTGCCCTTCGCGGGGAGGGGCCGGAACTCCATGCTGAAGAACATGGGACGCGCCTCGAGGAGATACTTGGGAAGGGGTCCGGGGCCGCAGCTCCCGTTGCCCAGGCCGAGGACGGCGTGCTCCAGGTTCAGGAAGACCTCCTTCTTCGGGAGAACCACGTTGATGTGGCGGGCCTTGTCCAGCATGGCCGCCGTATAGTGAAGAGCGGAAAAGGCCAGGTGCCCCACGGCCCGGACCAGGAGCCCGGAATCTTCTGAGTTCTCCAGGGCGACCCAGCGGACGTCTTCCCGGTTGCCCGTCTCCTGGGGGCGCACGTAAGGGACATACATCTTCGTCACCGTGGTCTCGTAGAGCCCCACGGGGGAGCCGGTCTTGCGGTCGGGGTAGTTCTCCCGCGGTCCCCTTCCGTACCAAAGGACCCTTTCATACTCCGGCGCCAGCGCCAGCTTCAGGCCGATCCGGGGCAGGATGTTGGGGACGGTCAGGGGTTCCACCTGGCTGTCCAGGCGAATCCATCCATTCCCCATAACAGTATACGTGCAGCGGTGCAGAAAGCGGGCCAGGTTCTTCCCCCTGTAGAGGACGGTCGTCTCGATCACCGCCGCCCCGGGGGCGGCGCGGCGCGCCTCAAAGGACTGGAGCGTCCCCGAAAGGTCCGGGAGCCCGGCCCGGTTCCATGGACCCCGGTAACGCTTGTCGTTGTCCGTGGGCGCCCTCCAGGCCAGGAGGGAAGGCCCGGCCCCGGGAAGGGAGGCCAGGATTTCCTTGCCGCCGTAGGCGAGAGAAGTCATCATCCCGCTCTTCTTGTCGAAGACCGCCCGGAAGGAGGCCCCCGAGAGAACGACCCTGGAGCCGTCCTCCTTCACCCGGAGGGGAGGAATGGAGTCCTTCGAGAGAAGGCGCGGGGGCGCGCCGGCGGGAAGCCTCAACTGCTCCCAGGCCGTAACAAAGCCCTTCTTCGCCCAGGGGCGGTCCTTTCTCTCGCGGAAGGAGACGGTGAGCCAATACTCTCCGCCCGGGGCCGGATCGATCTTCTTCAAGGGAAGGGCCAGGACCGCGGATTTCCCGGGGGGGATATCCAGCGGTTTCTCCAGTCTCCCCTCCTGGAGGACCTTCCCCTCTCCCGTCACCTTCCAGGTGACGTCGTATTCCCGGAGGTTCGTGAAGAAATACTTGTTCTTGATCTCCACCTTCCCGGCCGCGGGATCCACGGGTTCCACGGAAACGTACTGGTAGACCTTCTTGACCTCGTCGGTCTTGGGAGGGAGCTTCCTGTCGGGGAAGACCAGCCCGTTGATGCAGAAGTTCCCCGAGTTGGGCTTGTCCCCGTAGTCCCCGCCGTAGGCCCAGAACCAGGTCTTCCGCCCGTCGATCACAACGTTCTTCTTGAGACCCTGGTCCACCCAGTCCCAGATGCACCCGCCCATGAGGCCCGGGTACTTATCGATGGCGTCCCAGTACTCCTTCAGGTTGCCCACGGCGTTGCCCATGGCGTGGGCGTACTCGCACATGAAAAAGGGCTTCTTCCTCTCCTCCCTGCCCCGGGCGGCGAGCCAATCGGCACGCGGATACATGACGCTGTCGATGTCGGCCACGCTGTTCATGCGCTCGTAGTGGACCGGGCGGGTCGGGTCCAGTTTGTGGACCAGGGCCGAGGTGGCCACGAAGTTGCAGCCCGGGCCGGCCTCGTTCCCGAGCGACCAGATGATGACCGAGGGGTGGTTCTTGTCCCTGTGGACCATCCGTTTCGTCCGGTCCAGGTGGGCCGCCTTCCAGGAAGGATTATTGCCGAGAGTATACTTGAGGTTGTAGCCCATCCCGTGGGACTCGATGTTCGCTTCGTCCAGGAGGTAGATGCCGTACTGGTCGCAGAGATCGTACCATTCCGGCGTATCCGGGTAGTGGCAGGTCCGGACGGTGTTGATGTTGAGGCGTTTCATGAGGAAGATGTCCTTCAGCATGGACTCTTCGGTGATGTAGTGCCCCGTAATCGGGTCGTGCTCGTGGCGGTTGACCCCCTTGAGCTTGACGGGGACTCCGTTGATGTAGAAAACGCGCCCCTTGATTTCCACCTTCCTGAAACCCACCCTGCAGGGGATCACCTCGATCACCTCGCCCCCGGCGCCCTTCACCGCCAGGATAAGCGTGTAGAGGAAGGGGTCCTCGGCCGACCATTTCCGCGGCGAAGGAACGAGGGCCCCCAGCTCGAAGGTCCCCTTGCCGCCCGGCTCGAGGGAGAGGGAGACCGAAAGCGGAGGGAGGGAGACCTCTCTTCCCTTCCCGTCCAGCAAGGTGGGGGAAACGGACACTCTTGCCGTTTTCCTGCCGTAATTCCGGAACTCCCCGTCCACGGAGAGGTAGCCGTCGCGGTAGTGGTTCACCAGGTCCGCCTTTACGAAGAAATCCCGCAGGTGGACCCGCGGGGTCGAGTAGAGATACACGTCCCGGTAGATGCCGCTGAGCCTCCAGAAATCCTGGTCCTCCAGGTAGGAGCCGTCGGACCAGCGGTAGACCTCAACGGCCAGCAGGTTGTCACCGTCCTTCAGGTAGGGGGTGAGATCGAACTCCGCCGGGGTCCGGCTTCCCTCGCTGAAACCCACCTTCTTTCCGTTCACCCAGAGGTAGAATGCCGACTCGACGCCGTCGAAGTGGATCAGGACCCTCCGGCCCTTCCACTCCGCGGGCACCCGGAAGGTCCGGAGGTAGGACCCCACGGGATCGTAGGAATGGTCGATGTAGGGAGGATTTTTGGGAAACGGATAGGTGACGTTGGTGTAGATGGGAATCCCGTATCCCAGCATCTGCCAGTTGCTTGGAACAGGGATCTCGTCCCACTTGCCGGCATCGAAGCCGGGCCGGTAAAAATCCCTGGGGCGGTCCTCGGGTCTCTTCACCCAGTGGAACTTCCAGGTCCCGTTCAGGGAACGGTAATAGGGAGAATACCCTCTCTTGAGCATGCGGGCCGACCTTCCGTCGGGAAAGACCACCATGGTGCAGTGGGGGGGCTCGCGGTTGATCTGGAAAACGGCCTGGTTCTCCCAGTCGGGGTTGCCCGGTTGGCCCGTGGCGGGCGCGGAGACGAAACACACGGGGAAAAGGAGGAACCCAAAGAAGTTCGAGGTTTTCATGGTTTCCATAAAAAAAGGTTCTCGGACCAGAGGGAAAATCAGGGGGATGAGGATTCTAGCCCCAGGGAGAACCCCTTTCCCCAGGAAAAAGCCCCCGCCGCCGGGCTGCAGGGACGGGAAAGGGAAAACCATCGCCTTTTTGGGGGATAAAACCGGGAAGACTCACAATTTTTACAGGGATTCCGGCACTCCCAAGTTGAATAATCTTGATGCCGCCTTCACACAAAAAACTCCTCTGGAGGCCAGTCGCCATGAAACCGACCCTAGCCCTCCTGGGAACGGGGATTCTTGGGAAAGCCATGGGAGAACGCTTGTTGGACCAAGGCTTTCCCCTCCGAGCCTGGAACCGGACCCCATCGAAGGCTTCCTCCCTGGAATCCAGGGGCGCCCGGATCTTCGCCACTCCGGCGGAAGCCTGCCGGGAAGCCCAAGCCGCCCTGGTGGTGGTGACCGATCCCCCGGCTCTCGAGGAAGTGGTCTTCGGTCCCGGGGGAGCCGCGGGGGGGCTTGCCCCGGGGACCCTTCTCCTCCAGGTCTCCACGGTCTCCCCCCGGGCCAACCGGGAGGCATCCAAAAGGCTCGCCGCCCAAGAAATCCGCTTCCTGGAAACCCCAGTTCTCGGAAGCAGGGGAGAGGCCCGGACGGGGACCCTCATCGTGATGGCCGGAGGGGAGGGAGGAGCCATGAAGGACGCAGCCCCCATCCTGGGAGCCCTGGCCAAAAAAGTGGTGTATGCCGGCCCGGCCGGGAGCGCCTCGGTGGTGAAGCTCGCCCTCAACCAGATGATCGCCTGCTTCATGGGAACCCTCTCCCAGGCCTTGGTGCTCGTGGAATCGGCGGGGATCCCCAGGGAGACCCTGGTGGACGTCCTCAAGGGGTCCGCCCTCTGGGCGCCCATGCTGGAGAAGAAACTCGCCTCCACCCTGGCCACGGGGAAGTTCCAGGACCCCAATTTCCCCCTGCGCCACCTTCTCAAGGACCTGCGGCTGGCGGAAGAGCTGGCGGCGGAACTGAAAAAAGAACTCCCCCTGGCCTCCGCGGCCCGGGGCCTGCTGGAAGAGGCCTTGAAAAACGGCCTGGGCGACCTGGACTATTCCGCCCTCTACCTGGAACTCCAGCGGAACCGGAAGACGACCCCAACCCGCCCGGGGGATGGATCGGTTCGCCCTCTTGTGGGTGAATAGCAAGGAAGGCGGTCCGGGCAAGAAAGGAATCCATCCATGGGGCCCCGGAAAAGAAGTCTCCTCTTGGGCGCCCTTCTTCTCGCGGGAGGGGTCCTCTTTTTCCTTCTCACCCCAACATCCCCTCCTCCC
>CAYQBW010000230.1:0-5299 GCA_964415725.1 uncultured Planctomycetia bacterium | reverse complement strand
ACATGCGCGTGGCTCAGAAGGGCCAGAAAGTGGGGCAAAGTGGTGCTAGGTGGCACCAGGCCCCAGAGACGCATGTATGGACATCAGACCGGCAGGATTCATAGGGACCTCGCAGCACTCCCTGGACAAGAAGAACAGGTTGCACTTGCCCAAGCGCGTCCTGTTCCGCCTGACGCCAGAGGAGAAGCAGCGTCTCTACCTCGCGAGAGGCTGGGATGGATGCGTGGCCCTCTATCCTCCGGAGGAGTGGGAGCATTTCTCGGACCGATTCAAGAAGGCTGTTCCGGAAACGAAGAGGCGGGGCAGGAACATCAGGCGGCTCCTGTTCTCTTCTGTGGCGGAGGTGTCGGTGGATTCCCAGGGGAGGATCCTTCTTCCGGAACACCTGAAGGAATGGGCGGAGATCCGGGACAAGGTCGTGGTGAACGGCGTGGGAGACCACGTGGAAATCTGGTCCGCCGAGCGTTGGGCCGGAATCCTCGAAGAGGAATCCGACGCATTCGAGCAGGCCTACGAAGAGCTTTCGACGCAGAACCTGGGTGGGCCGGCGTAGGTCCACCGGCGGGGGCCGACCGGCCCGGCCCCCGCCTGTTCCCCTTTTCCGGGGGGGCGTGAACATGTCTCCCCGCGAAGAGGTTGAAAACGAGTTCGGACACGTCCCGGTTCTTCTCCGGGAAGTTCTGGAAGTCCTGGATCCTTCGGAAGGGATGGTGGTGGTCGACGCCACCGTGGGCGCCGGCGGCCACGCGGCGGCCCTTCTGGAGAGGGCGGGGGGGAAGGCCTTCCTCCTGGGCCTGGACCGGGACTCTTCGATCCTGGAGAAGGCCCGGGTCCGCCTGGCCCCTTTCGGGGGGCGGGCTCGGCTCTTTCATTCCCCTTTTTCCGAGTTGGCCCGGGTCGTAAGGGAAGCCGGTTTCGATCATGCGGACCGGATTCTTTTCGACCTGGGTGTCTCGTCCCCGGCTCTCGACACGCCTGAGAGAGGTTTCGGTTTCATGGTAGAAGGCCCCTTGGATATGCGAATGGACCCCTCCGGCGGCGGACCCACCGCCGCGGACCTGGTGGCCCGCCTGCCCGAGGGCGAACTCTACCGCTTGATCCGGGAGTTCGGGGAAGACCGTTACGCGCGCCGGATCGCCCGGGCCATCGTCCGGGAGCGGCGCAAGGCCCCGATTTCGACGACGACACGCCTGGCGGAGCTGGTGGCACGGGCGGTTCCACCTTCTCCCCACCGCCGGATTCACCCGGCGACCCGAACCTTCCAGGCGCTCAGGATTGCCGTAAACCGTGAACTGGACCAGCTCAGGGAGGGGCTGGAAGCGGCCAAGGCGATCCTGGGCCCTGGAGGTAGGGTGGCGGTCATCTCTTTTCACAGCCTGGAAGACCGGATGGTGAAAAGGTTCTTCCGGGAGAAGATGTCCCCCCTCTTTCGCAAACCCATCAGGCCTTCCGCCGAGGAAGTCCGCCGGAACAGGCGGGCCCGGAGCGCCCGCCTGCGGGCGGCCGGCCCGCCCGGAGCGCCCCCGGGGGAGGAAGGATGAGGCATGGAAAGATCATCGCCGCCGGCATCCTTCTCTTCTCCCTGTCCCTGGTCACCGTGGGGGTCCAGGACAGGGTGGTGGTCCTCAGGCGGGAACTCTACCGCGAACTCCTCCGGGTCCACGACCTCGAGGGAGAGGCGCTGGCCTGGTGGTGGAAGGTCCGCGAGTGGAGGACTCCCGAGGGGCGGCGGCGGTTGCTCCGCCTTCTCGGCAAGAAGGTGGAGGAACCGGAGGGGCGGGAGGCTTCTCCGGGTTCCGGGATTCGAGGCGGCGACTTGTAGGCGCCGCCGGCGGGGTTAGGGCCCCTGGGCCTTGCCCCTTTGACCGGCGGCCCCTCTGGGTCGTAAAAGTCGGGCGGATCCGCCCACCGGGCCGGGGCCCGGGGGGCGGTGGAAAGGAGGAGGGCCCATGGCCCACGGGATCGGTAAGAGGATCTTTTGGGTTTCCGTCCCCTTGTTCCTTGTCCTCTTTACCCTCCTGGGAAGGCTCGGGTTCCTCCAGATCAGCCGGCACGAACTCTTCCTTAAAAAGGCAGCCCGCCAGGTTTACTGTTCCTGCGCCTTGGAGGCACCCCGGGGGACCCTGGCCGACGCCCGGGGCAAGCTGCTTGCCCTGGATCTTCCCGTTTACGACCTCCACTGCTACGTCCAGGGGCCCCTCTCCAGGAAGCGGGGCGGGGCATTGGGGTTGCTCCGGGAGCTGGAAAGGATTCTTGGGGCCGACAGGAAACTCACCCTCCGGGAAAAGGAAAGGATCGTGAGGTTCCTCCGGGAAGGCGAGGCCCGGGCCGTGAAAGGCCGGAAGAAACTGGACCGGGTGCTGGTCCGGGGGATCCAGGCGGCCGCCTCGCTGGAGCTCCTGCGCTCCCCTTCGTTTCTGCGCAAATGGATCCCGGCGGGGCTCACCCTTCGCAAGCGGTACACCCGGGTCTACCCCCTGGGCCCGGAGGGCGGACCTGTCGTGGGGGCGATCTTCGCCACGGCCCGGGGGCCCCACTACCTGGGCCTGGAGACCCTTTGCCGGAAGGGCGGTCCCCTTGCTCCCCTTCCTCCCTGCAGATTGGACCTGGCACGCTGGGGACTGCTGGGCCGCTACCTGGTGAGCCCCCCCAGGTTCACCAGGCCCGCGGGAACGGCCCGGGTCACCCTGGACGGGGAGATTCAGTCCCTCCTTTCGGGAATCCTGGCGAAAGAGGCGGCCCGGGTGAAGCCCAAGTGGGCGGCGGCCCTGGTCATGGATCCCAGGAACGGAAGGATCCTGGCCCTGGCCTCCTGGCCCTTCTTCGATCCCAACCGGCCCGGCGACTTGAAGGCGAGTCCCCTGGAAGGAAGGCGGAACCACGCCCTGGAATCCAGGTTTCCCCCCGGCTCCACCATGAAGAGCTTCATCGTGGCCGCCGCCCTCCAGGAGGGCCTGGTCCGGCCCGGCGAAATCGTGGACTGTTCCTGGAACACGGCCGACGGGTGGAGGATTCCCGGGTGCTCGCGGACCATCCACGACGACCACCGCCTGGAGCCCTCCCGGGTTCCCCTGGAGGAGGTGATCGTCCAGTCTTCCAACATCGGGGCCGTGAAGATCGGCAGGAAGTTCCGGCCGGAGCGTTACGTGGCCTGGCTCGAGAGGTTCGGCCTGGACCGGAAGACGGGCCTTCCCCTGCCGGGGGAGGCGGCACCGGACTTCCGGAAAGTGAGGCGGCTTCCCGCAAACCAGGCCAACTTCCTTCGCTGGGACGGGCCCTCCATCTCCCACGGTTACGCCATCGGGCTCTCCCTGGCGGGGCTGGCCACGGCCTACTGCGCCCTCGTGAACGGGGGATATCAGGTCCGGCCCTTTCTCCTGGAGGAGGTGACCGATCCCAGGAGGGGGGCGAAACTCTTCCGGCCGGCCCGGCCTTTGCGGATCCTTTCCCCGGAAGTGGCCGCCGCCATGCGCTCCATCCTGGGCCGGGTGGTCTCGGAGGAGAAGGGAACGGCCTACAGGATGGCCGGTCCCCTGGGGCGGAAGCTCCTTGGTGGAAAGACGGGAACCTCTTTTATGCGAGTCGGCGGAAAGAGGCGCTACTGGGCGGTCTTCGTGGGATTCGCCCCGAGGGAGAATCCCCGCTACCTGGCGGCGGCGGTCTTCTACAAGGAGAATACCCGGCGCTTCTACGGGGGAAGCAACGCGGGACCCACCGTGCGGGACATCCTCCTGGCACTCCTGGAAAGGGAGAAGGCCCAGTGAAGTTCACCTTGGGAAGGCTCCTGGAAGGGATCGTGCCCCTCGAGGGGGGCCCGGGGGACCTCCCCCTGGAGGGTCTCACCCAGGATTCCCGGAGGGTGAAGCCGGGTTGGCTCTTTTTCGCCGTTCCCGGGGTCAAGGAAGACGGGGCCGCCTATGCCGGTGAGGCCGTGGAAAGAGGGGCCGCCGCCGTGGTGGCGGCCAGGCCCCTGGAGATCCCCGTTCCCTGCCTCGTGACCCCCCGGGTCCGCCGGGCCCTGGCCCTTGCGGCGGACCGGTTCTTTGGGGAACCCTCCAAGCGGCTCCTTTGCGCGGGCGTGACCGGCACAAACGGGAAGACCACGGTCTGCCATCTTCTCCGGGGCCTCTTCCTGGAAGCGGGCCGGCCCTGGGGGTTGACGGGCACCGTGGGAAACCTCGTGGGGGACCGGCTCCTGCCGGCCCTGACGACGACCCCCGACCCGGTGGAGGTGCAGGCCCTTCTCGCACGGATGGAGGCGGAGGGACTGGAAGGGTGCGCCATGGAGGTCTCCTCCCACGCCCTGGACCAGGAGAGGACGGCTGGGGTCCGTTTTCGATCGGCCGTCTTCACGAATCTGACCAGGGACCACCTGGACTACCACGGGGACATGGAGAGCTACTTCCGGGCCAAGATCCGCCTCTTCGATGGCCTGGTCCCCGGCGGGAAGGCCGTTCTGTGCGCCGGCGATCCCTGGGTGCGGAAGGCGGCGGGCTTCCTTCCCCCAGGGGTGGAGCCCCTTTTCTACGGGGTCGGTTCCGGCGGGGAGGCCCAGGTGCGGGCCTTGGATCCCTCCTTCGGGCCGGAAGGGGCGTCCTTTCTCCTGGAGCGGGGCGGGGAGCGGATTCCTGTCCGGCTTCCCCTGACGGGGGCCTTCAACGTGGAGAACGCCCTGGCCGCGGCGGCGGCGGCCTTGGGCCTGGGGCTCTCCCTGGAAGAGGCGGCCCGGGGCCTGGAGAAGGCCCGTCCCGCCCCCGGCCGTCTGGAAAGGGTCCCGGCGGGACCGGAGGACCCGGCGGTCTTCGTGGATTACGCCCACACGCCGGATGCGCTGGAGCGGGTTCTTGGGGCCTTGCGCCCTTTGACGAGGGGGCGCCTGGTGGCGGTCTTCGGCGCCGGGGGAGACCGGGACAAGGGAAAGCGTCCCCTCATGGGGGAGGCGGCCGCCCGGCTGGCGGACCTGGTGTGGATCACCAGTGACAACCCCCGGACGGAAGATCCCCTGGAGATCATCGAGCAGATCCTGGAAGGGGCCCGCCGGGGAAAGGCCCGCCTCGAGATCGAGCCGGACCGGGAGAAGGCCATCGAAAAGGCGTTGCGGGAGGCCGGGCCCGGGGACATCGTCCTCATCGCGGGAAAGGGACACGAGGCGGTGCAGGTCGTCGGGGAGGAGCGGATTCCCTTCAAGGACGCCGAAGTGGCCGGGAGGTTCCTGTGCGGCGGATGAGCGCCGGGTGGGTGGCCCGGACGGCAGGGGGAAGGGTCCTCCGGCCGGGACCCGGCGCCCTGGGAGCGGAGG
>CAYQBW010000229.1:0-5312 GCA_964415725.1 uncultured Planctomycetia bacterium | reverse complement strand
GGGATGATTTCCCATTCCCGGAACCATCGCGGGCCGACGTTCGCCTGCGTCGCTCTGCTCCGCCGGCTCCGGCGGCCCCTACAGGTGTTTCGGGGGCCGGTCCCACTCCAGGATGGCCCTCTTCCCCACGGGGAAGAGGGCCCTGTCCGCAAGGAGGCGGCCTGAGATCCTCTCCCGGGCGAGCAGACGGGTTCCCTTCTTCCTCGGCAGGTCCAGCCTCATCCGCACCGAGCCCCCAAGCCCCCCGTCGTTCATGAGGAGGGCATATCCCTTTGTGCGGGTGAGAAGGACCAGGTAGTCCACTTCCGCCGACGGCGTAAACCGGACCACCGGGGCCTGGGATTCCAGGCCCGGCCAGGCGAAGAGGATTTTCTCCACCCTTTCGCCGAAGGCCCGTCCTCTCCCGTAGGTGTCCACCTCGATCCCTTCGAACCGGCAGGCCCTATCCAGGAGGGAGAGTCTTCCCCGCAGGAGAAGCTGGGCCTGGAACCAGCCCCCAGAGAAATTCGTGGCCCCGTCGTACCAATCGATGCCGCCGAAGTAACGGTCCGTGGGATCTCTTCTCTGTCGCCTCGAGATGTGGGCCAGCCCCGCCGCAGCCCGGTCCGCCCCGGGCTCCCTCCCGAAGCGGAGAAAGGAAGAGGCCCCCTGGGCCATCATGGCCATGTTGGAGCTCGAGGGCCGGGGGATGCGTTCGCTCTCTCCCACGAGCCAGGGCGAAGGAGCATGGTGGATCCAGGGGAGGGCGGCCCGCCAGGCCAGGCGGGCCCAATCCTTGTATCGCTCCTCCCCGAGCACCCGGAAGGCCTCCAGGAGGACCTGGACGGCGTGAAAGGGGGAATACCCATCGGCCGGGCCTCCCACGTCCTCGAAGCTCCCGAAGTATTTCTTTTTTTCCACCACCTTGTTGTGGAGGAAGTCCAACCCCTTTCGGGCCGCCTCCCGGACCTGGGCCGGCTTGTCGCAAAGTCCCAGGTCCAGGGCGTGCAGCAGGGCCAGCAACGCCCACCAGGCGTCGCCGCAAAAACCCTTGGAGGGCTTCGAAGGGCGTCCCGGGATCCAGGAGTGGGGCCAGGATCCGTCGGGACGCTGGGTCCGGAGGAGAAACTCGAGGGAGGCCCTGAAATACGCGCCGCAGGGAGCCCCCGGTTCCCAGGCGAGGACCCGGGCGAACATGGAGGCCATCCAGCCCGCGGCGTGGGTCCATACCCTTCTGCGGAAGGCCTGGTCCGTGAACCGGGCGGGGCGCCTTCCCCCGGGGAAGCGGGAGAGGATGTTCTCCTGGCTCCAGAAGGCCCCTGCCAGGTCCCGGGGCTCCCGGATCCGGGCGGGCGATTCCAGGAGGTAGGCCCGGGAAAGACCCAGGAGCCGCGCCGCCTCCGGGTCGCCGTTCTCCCTCGTAAGAAGGTGGAAGAGGGCGTGCTGGAAGCTCACGCCGTACATGACCCACACGGCCCGCCCGTTTCCCACGGGCCGGTCTCCCCGTTCCTCGGAGAGGGCCCCCCAGAACTGGCCCGGTTTCTCTGGAATGCGGAGGAGGGGGTTGTCGCGAAGGCAGAGCCAGGCCCGGGCCATTACGGTGTTGAGGTTGTCCTGTCTTGGAAAACGTCTCTCCAGAAGGGCCGGCCCGGCGGGGGTGGATCCCTGTTTTCTCCCGGCTTCCCCGATCCCGCACGAGGAAAGGCCGGCCGCGCCGGCGCCCAGGCCGGCCGCCAGGAAGGTCCTTCGGCTCATCCGGCTCATGGAAACCTCTCCCGCCTACGCCCTCCTCCTTCCCCGGGAACGGGAAGAGGGCCTCCGCCCTCAGCCCGCGTAGACCTGCAGCTCGGCGATATGGGCGCTGGTATTGGCCGTGTTCTTGGTGACGGTGATCTTCACGTAGCGCGCCCGCAGGGGCCCGAAAGTGACCTGGAGTCCCTTGGGGGCCGCCGGCCGGGGTTCCCGGGAGAAGTCGGCCAGCAACTCCCAGCTCCTGCCGTCGAGAGACCCCTCCAGGGAGAATGCGTAGGCCCGCTGGTCGCCGGCGTAGAAGTAGATCCGCGCCCTGGAAATCCTCTTGGCCTCCCCCAGGTCCACCACGAGCCACTGGGGGGGCGGCGCGGCGCCGGCCCAATACCCGTCCCGGTAGGAAGTCCTGCCGTCCACGGACCGCTCCGGCGGCCACCCTTGTTCCCAGGGACTGGAGAAGACCGGCCGGCCCAAGGCCAGGTTGTCCCCCTCCTCTCCCCGGACGGAGGCGGGCTTCCGCCAGGCCGGGGGATTCCGGAAGAGACCCACCTCGGCGATGCCCTTGCCCGGTTTGCCGAGGACCCGGACTTTGACATACCGGCAGGGGGTGGGGGGAAAGAAGGCCAATTGCGGCCCGGGAGGGGCCCAGCGGCCCTTTTTCCCAAGCTCGGCCAGGAGGTTCCAGGTGGTTCCGTCGGGACTTCCCAGGATCCTTGCGCCGAAGGAGGTCCTCCCCGCCCCCGGGACGAGGAAGATTCTCTGGAGCGGAACCACTCTCCCCAGGTCCACCTCCCACCAGGGGTTCTTGTCGCCCGGGGCGGGCGCCCAGGCTCCTTCGCTCCAGTCCCCGTCGGCGGCCAGTCCCGGCCCGTGGCCGGGACGGGAGCTGGAGGCCGAAGTCGTGCCGCCCACGGCTTCGCCCAGCTTCTCCTTCAAGGGCCTGGCGCGTTTCGCCCGCTCCTCCCGGGTCTGGAAACGTTTCTCCGGAAAGACGACCCAGGGCTCGGCGCCGGGGTTCTTCTTCTTCCATTCCCGGAAACGCCTGGCGTATTCGGCCTTCCAGGCCCGGACGGCCCGGTTGTAATCGATCCACTGCGAGCGGTCCCGGTCGAAGGTGAGGACGACCTGTCGCGTGTCCAGGGGAAGGGAGAGGACCCGGCCCCGAGGTTCCAGGACCTTGCCGTCGGCCTTGGCCTCCTTGAGCTTAACGTACCAAGGGATGTGGAGGAGGACCTGTTCCGGGATTCCTGCCGGCCCTCCCTCGCCCTTTCTGGGGAGCCGGAGATCGAGGACGGCCCCGTCGGTGGTTCCCTGGAGATCCAGGTCCACGTATCCCAGAACCGTCGGCATCCCCTTGGCGGTGAGGCGTTTTCCCGGGTCCACCCAGGCCGGGGGAAGGGCCGAGAGGAGGTGAAGCGTCCTGCCCCAGGTCCTTACCAGCATGAGGCGGACCAGGGAGGCGAACTTGTTGTGGAACCACCCGTGGGGAGAGAAGTTGTGCCCGAAGTCCCGGTTGCTCCAGGGATAGATGCAAAACTCGAATCCGCCGTTGGTTCCGGAAGTGTGGACCAGCAGGCTGTAGAGGTCCTTCACCACCAGGTCGTCCCGCCCGCGGAGCAAGTCGGAGTAGGTGACCTTGATGGTGGAGTAGTGGTGAATGGCCCACCAGCGCCCGCCGTTGTAGATGAGGAGCCCTTCCCGGAACATCTCCCTGCGGAGCTTGTCGTCGGTCTTCGCGATCCAGGGGCTGTCCGGGGGAAGGACTTCCGTGGGATAGGAGCCCACCAGGTTGCCCCAGTTGGCTCCCTTGGCGCCCGTGTCCATGCCTGGTGGGATGAAACCGTATTTCTCCACCAGGGGCTTGAGCCGGGTGAGGAAGTTGTCCCTGAAGGCCTCGTATTCGGCCTGGATCTCTTTGGCTTCCTTGTTCTTTCCCAGGGCCCGGGCCATGGCGGCGGCCTCCCGCAGGGCGCAGATGTTGTAGAAGTTGTGGCCCGTGTAGTGGCCGTTGATGGCCTCGTTGTCGTAAGGGCCCTTGGGAGGCATGAGCCCCAGCGGGTCCTTGGCCCGGGCGGCCTTGAGCCAGAGAAAGTTTCTCCAAAGGAGGGGGAATGCCTTCTTCGCGTAATCCAGGTCCCCCGTGAGCCGGAACCAGCGGGCCACGGCGAAAGGAGAGATGTTCTCCGGGTCGGCCCGGAAGGTCCCGTCGGGCTTGGCGATCCGGAAGTAGTTGTCCACCACCCGGCGGCCTTCCTCGGGAAGACCCAGGTACCACCAGGCCATCATGAAGTAGCTCGAATCCCTGGGCCAGAAATGGTTGTATTGCTCCTCGTTTACGTTCTGCACGTAGACCCCGGGTTCCACCTCGTCCCTGGCGATGGCCATGTTGGTCAGGGAGTTCCAGAAGGTCTGGTGGGCCTTGGCCTCGGGGATCCGCACTTCGGCGGCCCGCTCGAAGAGGGAGTGCCAGGCGTCGACCGTGGCGCGCAGGTAGCGGTCGAAGGCCCCGATCAGCCGGTCCCGGGTCCCCCGGGCCTTCTCGGCGGAGACCAGGTAGAAGGGAAGGACCAGGTCCACCGTTCGGATCTCGCCGGGGGCCAGGTCCCATTTCCAGATGGCCGGGCAGACGGGGGTGTCGGAGAGCACGTCCAGGTCGGAGCCCTTGAAGGGTCCCCGGTAGGGGGCGTCCAGGGTGGCCCGGATCTCCGGGGCGGGCTCGTCGGGCAAAAAGAGGATCGCCATGCCGTCCCGGATCACCATGCCGTCTTTGACTTCGTAGCGGGAGGTGAAGCGGAAGGGATGCCTCCTGTCGGCCCGGGACCGGGCGGTGCGCCCCTTGTAGCGCATGGCCGCCCCGAAGACGGCCCGGGCGGGCGTGGCGCCCGGGTTCACCGTGCGGATCCGGACAAAGGCATAGAGGGGGCTCAGGGGGTTCAGGTCGGGCGTCTGGGCGAACATGGTCCACTCGTAGCGGACCCCGTCCCTGGTCACGGAGTAGGAATCCACCGGGATCCTTCCCTCCAGGCGGGTCCGGATCCTCTGGTGGACCGGCGCCAGGCCGGGGCCGGCCATGAAGAGGAGCTCCGATTTGCGGGTGTAGAGATACCCCTCGCAGGTGAGCTGGAAGCCGTCGCGGCCGTCCATGACCCCGAGCTGGTCCGTGGGCCTGCTGAAGTAGCAGAAGGGCTGGTCCGGCCGGTCCAGGGAAGGATCCACCATGGGCGGCGCCTTCCGTTGGGCGGGAAGAGCGGGCGCAAGAAGAAGGAGAAGGAAGAAGAGGGGCCTTTTTTTCATGGGGATAAAACTCCTCGATCATCAGGTCCGGGGGAGACCTTCAGTTTTACACAAGGGCTTGGAAGGGGGAAGGAAAAGGTCGTGGCTTCCCCTTCCCTCACCTGGCCCAGACCGTGAAGCCCTTCCTCTCCAGGGCCTGGTCCAGGGCCGGGCCGAACCTGGCGGGATGGAAGCCGAGTCTTTTGAGAACTCCTGCGGGGAGTTTCTTGCGTTTTTTCAGGCTCGCGGCGAACCGCACCCTTGGGGAGCGGGCCGCCTGGAGAAGGAGGGAGCCTGGAATGGAACGGGGC
>CAYQBW010000228.1:0-5352 GCA_964415725.1 uncultured Planctomycetia bacterium | reverse complement strand
CCCGAGGATCATGGATTTCACCCGCCCCTGGGAACTCCCAATATACGCTATTCTAGGCGTGGTGTGCGCCCTCGTGGGCCTGGTCTACATCAAGTTCTTCTACGGCTCCCGGGACCATTTCTTCCACAAGCTGGGGTTCATTCCCCTTACCCTGCGCCCCGCCTTGGGGGGGCTCATGCTGGGCCTGCTGGCGGTCTTTCTCGGCCGGGAGCTGGGCTTCGGCGGCGCCAATATCATGGGCGGCGGTTACGGGGTCATCCAGCTGGCCATCAACGGGGCCCTGCCCGTTTGGGTGATGGGTGTCCTGGCCCTGGGGAAGATCATGGCCACGTCCTTCACCATCTCCTCGGGCGGCTCGGGAGGGGTCTTCGCCCCCAGCCTGGTGGTGGGGGCCCTCCTCGGAGGGATCGTGGGTCACCTGGCCCAGAGCCTGGGGCTGGTGCAACACGCGGCCCCCTTCGTCCTGGTGGGGATGGGAGGCTTCTTCGGCGGCGTGGCCAAGGTGCCCATCACCTCGGTGATCATGGTCTCGGAGATGACCAAGTCTTACGGGCTCCTGGCTCCCCTGATGCTGGTCTGCACCGTTTCCTTCCTGTTGATCCGGCGCTGGACCCTCTACGAGGAGCAGGTCCCGACCCGCCTGGATTCCCAGGCCCACCGGGGGGACTTCGTGGCGGACTTTCTCCAGGAACTGCAGGTGGGGGAGGTCATGGAGACCGAGAATCTTCCGCCCTTCATCAAGACCGGAACCCCTCTGAGGGATATCATGCACCTGGTCTCCCAGGACGAGCACGAGACCTTCCCCGTCGTGGACGGAGAGGGGCGCATGGTGGGGGTGATCACCCTGGCGGAGGTCAGGCGCGTGATTACCGAGCAGGTGATTTGGGACCTGGTCGTGGTGGAGGAGTTCCTGCAGGAGCAGGTGGAGCCCGTCTTCCCCTCCCACGACCTGCATACCGCCTTGAGGCGGCTCACCCGGGGATCGGTGGAGGAACTCCCCGTGGTGGCCGAGGAGGAACCCGAGCGGGTGGTGGGCATGATCTCCAGGAAGGACGTGATCGCCGCCTACGACAGGATGGTCCAGTCCGCGGGGGAGGTGAGGTGGAGTTGAGCCATGGGTGACCGACTGCGCGGGATTCCCGTTTCTCCGGGGGTGGCCATGGGGCCGCTTCACTTCAAGTGGGACCGGATTGAGGAGGAGAAGGGCCGCCACATCCTGGCCCACAGGGTGGAGGAGGAAGTGGAACGGTTCCGGGCGGCCGTGAAGATGGCGCGCCTGGAGCTGGAGGAACTCCGCCAGCGCCACGGGACGACCATGAAGGAAGGGGACCTCCAGATCCTGGACGTCCACTCCGCCTACCTCCAGGATCCGTCCTTCCTGGAGTCCGTGGAGCGCATCATCCGCAAGGAGCTTCTCCGGGGGGAGAGCGCCGTGGCCCGGGTGGTGGCGGAGTTCGAGAGGGTCATGGACCTGGTGGAGGACCAGGCCTTGAAGGAGCGGGCCGAGGACCTGCGCGACGTGGGGCTCAGGGTGCTCCGGTGGATGAAGGTGGAGGAGATCGAGGGCGGCCAGGCCCCCCCGGAGCCCACCGAGCCTTACGTCCTGGCGGCCCGCCGCCTCTCGGTCTCCGACATGTTTTCCCTGGACAGGAAGCTGGTCCTTGGAATCCTCGCCGAGGAGGGAAGCGGGACCTCCCACGCCGCCATCCTGGCCAGGTCCATGCGCATTCCCACCTTGACGGGCGTGGAGGATCTCTTCGAAAGGGCCGGGGAGGGGGACCTGGTCATCCTGGACGCCTCGGAAGGAGTGGTCCGGGTGAACCCGGACGAGCGGGTTTTGCGGGAGTTCGAGGAGGCCGCTTCCTCTCTTTCCCCCGCGGAAGCGGGGATTTCCGGGGCCGATTGCAGGACACGGGACGGGGAGCCCGTGGTGGTGGTGGGAAGTTGCGGAACATTGGCGGACGTGGACCGCTGTGCCGAGCTGGGACTGGGTGGGATCGGGGTCTACAGGACGGAATTGCTCTTCGTGGCCGAGGAGCATCCCTCGGAGGAGATGGCCTTCCATCACTACCGGGAGGTGCTCAAGAGGGCGGGGGGCGCGCCCGTGACCTTCCGGCTTTTGAACGCCGAGATCCGATGCCTCGAAAACGGCGTGGAGGAGCGGAATCCTTCCCTGGGACTCCGGGCGGTCCGGGCGCTCTTCCACAAGCCCGAACTCCTGGGCCTCCAGCTCCGGGCCTTGTTGCGGGCCGCCGCCGGGGATTCCCTGAACATCCTGGTTCCTTTCGTCACCACCAGGGAAGACCTGCGCCGGGTCCGGCAAGCCCTGGAGGAGGAACGGGAAACCCTGGCCCGGGAGGGAAAGGGGCTGCCTTCCAAGGTTCACGTGGGGATCTGCGTGGACGTGCCCGCCACGGCCCTGGCCCTTTCGGACTTTCTCGGGGAAGTGGATTTCGTCGTGGTCGGGCTGGACGACCTGACCCAGTATCTCCTGGCGGCGGACAGGGATTCCCTGGCGGTCCGCCCCTGGTTCCAGGCCTGCCACCCCGGGCTCTTCCGCCTCCTGGCGGGCCTCTACCAGGCGGCCCGGGAGAGGAACGTGCCCATCGGGCTCTTCGGGGAGAATGCGGCCGACCAGGTTTCTCTTCCCTTCTACCTGGGAGTGGGTTACCGGTCTTTCTCCATCTCCCCCGTGAGGGTCCCCTCTTTCCTCCGGGCCCTGTCTTCCCTCGAGACGGGGCGTTGCCGGGACCTGGCCTCCAAGGCCCTCACCCTGGGCTCGGCCGAGGAGATCCGGGCCCTCCTGGCCTCCCCGGCTTGATCCCCCGGGCGGAGGGGAGCGGGCATGCGCCTTTCCGTCCCTTTCGCCCCGCTTTTGCGACGCCCCCTACATGCGCCCCAGGATGTGGGCGTATTCTTTGAGTTCCTTGGGGGTGAAATCCCGCGGGCAGATCCGGTCCGCCAGCCGGAGGATTTCTCCGGGCCGGACCTCCCAGATCCTGGCCGTGCCGTCGAAGGAACAGGTGAGGACCCGGTTTCCCGAGGGGGAGAAGCGGGCGCAGGTGAGGGGACCCGCGTGTCCCTTGAGAACCTGGATGGGAACGCCCTGGTCCGTCCAGATCCGTGCCGTGGCGTCCTTGGAGGCCGTCACGATCCTTTTCCCGTCGGGCGAGAATTCCGCCCACGTCACTTCCCTCGTGTGGCCCAGGAGAACCGCCAGGACCCGGCCGTGGAGGTCCCGGATCTTCACCTTCCCGTCCTTGGTGGCCGTAAGGATGCGTTTTCCCCGGGGACCGAAACGGGCGAAGGTGACGGAATGTCTTTTTTCCCGGATGGCCAGGACCTTTTTCCCGTGAGGTTCCCACACCATGACCTTGCTGTTCTTCACGGTGTAGAGGATGAGTTTCCCGCCGGGCGAGAAATCCACGCAGGGTATGCTCCCGGCGGGCCGTGGAAAGACCCGGAGCCGCCGCCCCGTCCTGCTCCAGAGGCAAGTGGAACCCCCGGCCCGGGAGCAGAGGATTTCCTCCTCGTCGGGGGAGAAAGCCGCAGGGCAGGCGCCGCCCTTGCCGCCGGGGAAGGCGAAGGTTTTCCGTTTCCTCCCCTTCCGGTCCACCAGGATGAGGGCGCCCGGGTTGCAGGAGACCAGGAAGAGATCGCCTTTCCGGTTCGCCGTGACCCCGCGGATTCTTTCGGTGAAGAAGGCGTGGAGCAGTCTGCCCCTGTCGTCCCAGAGGCGGAGTCCTCCGTCGTGGGCGCCGGTGGCCACCAGGTTCCCGGCGGAGAGGAAGACCCCGCATTCCACCTTGGGTGGGGAGGTCCCGCTCCGGCCTGCCGGCAGGGTGTGGTCCAACAAGGGGTATCGTCCGGGAAGGAGGGACCAGAGGCAGGCGGAACCGTCGCTGGAGGCCGTGGCCACATGTTTCCCGTCGGGAGAGAAGACGGCGTCCTGGAGCAAGTCGAAGTGTCCCTTGAGGCGGTGGAGAAGACTGGGCCTGAGGTCGTAGATTTCCACCAGGGAATGGGAATAGACGAACATGATTCGTTTCCCGGACGGGGAGAATCGCGCCGCCAGAAGGCCCGTCCTTCCTCCAAGGATCCACCGGGTCTTTCCGGCGGCCAGGTCCCAGAGGCGGACGGTCCGATCGATTCCGGCGGTGAGGAGCGTCCTACCGTCCGGAGAAAAGCGGGCCGAAAAGATCCTTCTTCCTCCGCCGTCCAGGGTGGACAGGAGCCGCCCCCGGCGGCTCCAGATTTTCAGGATGCCGTTCTTCCCGGCCGTGACGAACCTTGTGCCGTCGGCCGAGAAGGAGATCGCGGAGACCTGGTATTTCGGGTCTTTCCATTCCTCCAGGACATGGCCCCCGGAGTCATAGACACGGAGTCTTCCCAAAGTGTCGCCCCGGACCAGGATCTTTCCGTCGGGAGAGGCGGCGAAAAATGTGGTGGACGCACACGGCTCCGGGAGCAGGACCTGTCTTTTCCCCCAGAAGGAGATGAGGGCGGCGGGCTTTCCGGTTCCCCAGCAGAGAAGAAAGCCCCCTTTTCCCGAGACCAGAAAGCGGGTCTCCCCGGCGGGACAGGGGTGCAGGGTACCAAGTTTCCGGGCCCAGGGGGTCCAGACCTCGACCCTTCCCTTCCGGTCCACCGTAAGGACGCGTTCCCCGGGAGGGACGAAGGAGGCCTTGACCACGAACCGGTCCGGGGATCCGGTGTTGGCCTTCGGGGACCCGATCTTGCCCAGCTGGCGGCCTTCCAGGGTCCAGATCCGGGCGATCCCCCCGGCGGACCGGGTGAGGAGTTTCTTCCCCGAGGGAGAGAAGATCACGTCCTTCACCGGGCCATCCCCTCCCGGAAAGACGGCCCTTTCCTGGATGGTGGCCAGGACCCTCTGGATCTGGGAGAGAGTCTGGTAGAGGGGGGCCTTTCTCAAGGCGGCCCGGGCCAACAGGAGGGAAAGGATCTGGTCTTTTCCGAAGACCTGGGCCGAGGCCCTTGCCAGGGCGAGGCCCTGGGTCTCGCGCAAGAGGAGCCGGTTCCGCTGGTTCGCTTCCCGCAGGTCTTCCAGGAGGGCTCCCGAAAGGATCAGGGCCAGCAGGAGGAGGAAGAACGTGGCCGTGAAGAGGGGGTTCCTCCGGATCCAGCGCCGGGTCTTGCGGGCGGCCGAAAGAGGGCGGGCCTGGACGGGCCGGGCCTCGCGCACCCTCTCCAGGTCGCCGGCGAACTCCAGGCAGCTCTGGTATCTTTTTCCAGGATCTTCTTCCATGGCCGTGGCGATGACCAGGCACAAGTCCCTGGAGATCCCGGGATCCAGGGACTTGTGCCTGGTCATCGCCACGGCCATGGAAGAAG